>WLPO01000044.1 GCA_009698745.1 Actinomycetota bacterium | reverse complement strand
TCGATGATTCGTCTTGGCGTAACGATCGTCTCGATCAAGCCATCTTCCAAATTCAGCCACTCGCCGGCCTCACGAACTCGCAGTTCGGCCGCTTCGAGTGCTGAGTAGGTCTTATATGACGCCTTTGTCATACGGTTCCTTTCAGCAACGTTGCTTTGTACAGACTAGATCACAGGCCCTGCCCTAGATGCCAAGCACGGCAGTTTGGGTTATCATTTCGCGAAGGGGGTAGTTGTGGGGGCACATATTCCGAGTGTTATTGCCGACGTCAATGCGACATGGCTGAAAAGCGAATTGGGTTGGGATATCGACTCGATGGATGTGCAGCAAATTGGTGCTGGCATCGGAGTATCGAGTGCGTTGTATCGATGTGTGTTGAGCGGACCAAATTGTCCTTCATCGGTAGTGGTGAAGCTTCCCGCACTAGACGAAGCCGCAGTGTTTACGAGCACGATGTTGCGTATGTATATACGAGAAGCAAACTTTTTTGGTTCACTGTGCAACGAAATGCCCATCGGAGTTCCGGTGGCGTATTTGGCGCGCGTTGATGAGGAAACAAGTCATTTTGTGGTGGTGATGGAGGACTTGGGCGGATTGCGAATCGTTGATCAAAACGAAGGCATGTCAATAGCAGATGCGCGCGCAGCGATAGATGCAGTAGCAAAATTGCATGCCAAGTGGTGGGGGAATGGAGACGAATTGTCGGCCGCTGGAACAACAATTAGTTTGGGCGACCCGATTTACCCTGCTGTATTGCCGTTTGTTTTCGGTGAAGGTTGGGAGAAGCTAATGAAAGAAATGCAGTTGCCGTCTTCAATAATGGAAATTGGGCCGAAGTTTGCAGAGCGGTTGCCGTCCTTATTGCAATCGCTGGTGACAGGGCCAAACACGTTGTGTCATGGCGATTACCGCGCAGACAACATCTTGTTTGATTCAGAAGGTGAGCCCGTGTTAATCGACTTTCAATTGCTCGGTTCGGGCACGGGGGCATATGACGTGGCGTACTTTGTGACACAGAGTTTGAGCAAGCAAGATGCATCGCTGTATGAGCGCGAATTATTTGATCGCTGGATTGCAGGTCTAGCCGCAGCAGGATTAGTGGTGGATGCCGATGACCTCTGGTTGCAGTATCGACGATGCGCACTATTTTGTTTGGCTTACCCTGTCATTGCGTCGCGGGGCATGGACTTGAATCACCCACGTGAACGAAAGCTAATTGAGATGATGAACGAGCGATTTGGTCGAGCCGTGCGCGAACTCAATTTGGCAGAGTTGATGTAATTTGGCTTCAGTCAATTAGATTCGTCACGTGGAAATTGTTTTAGTTCGGCATGGTCTGCCGTTGCGAGTTGAATTAGAAACTGGTGTCGCCGACCCAGAGCTTGCGGTTGAGGGCCACGAGCAGGCAGCCAAGATGGCTGCATATTTAGGTGTTGAAAATATAGAGGCAGTATATGTGAGCCCGCTGCGCAGAGCTATCGAGACCGCGCGTCCGTTGTGCAAATTGCTGGGGCTAGAGGCAGTCGTGAGTGAAGGCGTTGCAGAGTTTGATCGCAACTCACGTGAATATGTGCCGGTGGAAGAGTTGCGAGCCACCAACGATCCACGATGGGAAAAGTTGTTGCTCGGCGAATGGGACGGAGTGGACGAAGACCCGTCACTATTTAAGGCACGCGTAGTCGAAACAATCGAAGGAATGATTGCCAGGCACCCTGGTGGGCGGGTGGTAGTGGTTTGTCATGGAGGAGTGATCAATCAGTACTTAGCGCATGTGCTTGGCATTGAAACGCATATTGGTTTTTTCTATCCTCAATACACGTCGATACATCGAGTGATGGCGGCACGCTCTGGTCAACGATCGATTGTGAGTATTAATGAGGCATCACACCTTCGCTAAAGCTGGGGCCCAAAAGTGATGTACATGCCCAGCAATACAGTGGGTATAGGTTGAGAGCATGAAACTCGGACCAGGCCTTACCTTCTCATGGAAACGTGCTTTGGGCGTAACAAAAGCCAAACGCAAAATTTCTCGTGCAACCGGTGTTCCACTCACACGCCAAGGCCGACGCAGCAAACTCGGTCGTTGGATGGGGATGAAATAGAGTCGCGACGGTTAACGCCGATGATGTCACTTATGGTTTGGAATTAGGATCACTGCATGAAAATCGTTGAAGGACTCTTGTACTCACGAAGTCATGAGTGGGTGCTTGTCGATGGAGAGTCAGCGCGAGTGGGTGTCACTGATCACGCTCAAGATGCACTTGGGCAAATTGTCGACGTGCAGTTACCTTTGATTGGTGACGCAGTTGTTGCAGGTAAAGCTGTTGCAGAAGTCGAGAGCAGCAAGAGTGTGAGTGATATTGGTTCGCCAGTCAGTGGAACCGTGGTTCTCGTAAATGAATTGCTTACCGATTCACCAGAATTGATTAACTCTGACCCATTTGGCGCAGGCTGGTTATACGAGGTGCAGCTCTCGTACAACGAGATGCTTGAAGGTTTGATGTCTGCAGATCAGTATCGAGCACTCACGCAATAACGATTGACTAATCAGTCGACGAAGAAGGTCCAGGAATACGTGCGAGATGCATTTTCGCCATCCTTGATCATCCAATAACGGACGCTGCCTGTGTGCTGACCCTGACTGAGTTCTTCAATTGGTGCACCAGTTTGAGGAAGGTAACTGATGATGTAGTTACCAACATCAAAGACGGCAGTCGGTGGCAAGTTGATTTGTGCACCAGGCGTAATTTGTTTGCCCGTCGCTATAACTTCGTCGAGACGAGTTGTTGGTAACTCAATTCCATCAATTGTCAATGTTGCGGTATATCCCTCAATGAAGTCGACAATGATTTGTGATTGTTGGAGAACTTGATCGCCTTGACCTGGAGAAATTTGTTCAATCGCGTCAGGAAGATTTGTTGCATCACGACCAGTGAGACCAGTGCGCGCTCCGAGCACAAACAACACAAGACCAGCAGAAATTCCAATGCTGATGGTGAGCAATTTAAAGTCAATTTTTTTCACTGCTCTATTCTCGCTGATTTTCTGCAAACTTCAAGAGCTCTGGCCATTGGTCACATGGCACCGGGCAGAAAGGCTATTTCTGGACTAGGTTTAATGGCTCATGAGTAGACAAGAACCATTGGTTGGCGCAATATTTGCCAACCGATATCGCATCGGTGATTCTCGAAGCGGAGGATCTGGCGAGTCGTCGGTCTATGACGCAACTGATGTGCGCAGCCATAAACGTGTGGTAATTCGAGTCTCAACCGCGCAGTCCCTCATTGACTTGGATAGTGGCGTAGTGCTTGTTGCCGATGCGGTTGAATTGTTTAAGCGGCAGACGCAAATGCTTGCGAGCATGTCGCATCCCTCGCTTGCGTCAATAGATGATTGGGGCACGCAAGAGGTTGGTGGAACGTTGTATGCGTTTACTGTGCTTGAGCATTATGCCGGTGGCACGTTGCGCGAGATTCTGGATCGTGGCCGCAGACTCACTCCATCTCAAGCGCTTGCTGTTGGGCTCGATGTATGTAGAGCGTTGCATTTTTTGCACGGCAAAGGCTGGGTGCATGGAGACGTACGTCCGGCAAATATATTTCTCGGTGATGACTCGCGCGTAAGGCTCGCAGGATTGGGCTTGAAACGCATAGTGAACTCTGAGCAAATGAGTATTGAACAAGCGAGTTACGCAGCACCAGAGATTGCTACTGGACAACAGCCAACAGAGCAGAGTGATGTGTATTCGCTTGCACTGACATTGCTCGAAATGATTACTGGGACTCTGCCATTTGTGGGTGACACCGCAGCAATTACGCTTGCCGCACGAATCGACAAACTGTTACCGGTGTCGGCAGACCTAGGGCCGATTGCCGTACCTCTCGAGCGAGCAGGTCGACCAGAAGCCAGCGAACGTTTTAGCGCATTGGACTTTGGGCGTGCATTTGCTTCGATTGCCGACAAGATGCCAATGCCTCAGCCCATAGAACCACTTGAGTCAAAGAGTTTTGAGGCAGTGATTGAGGAAAAGATTGTCGACCGAACAGGCGAGATTTCACGGCCATTGGTCCCAGCTGCTTCGCCAGAGCAGAAAATGGTCATCAATAATTCGGATGATCCGATTTCCATTGTGAACCCTGAAGAGATCAAGCGACACAAACGGTTTGTTGTTATTGGGGCAGTAGTCGCACTGTTGATTGCTGGTGGTATCTCGTATCGAGTATTTGTCAAGAGTTCGCACACTGTGCCGGCATTTGTCGAAATCAACGAAGGGGAAGCTCGCAACTTGGTGGTGCCGTTTAAGTGGACAATCGTTGTGACGGCTGAACGTAGCGACGAGGTGCCAACTGGCAATGTGATTCGCACCGAACCGGCATCTGGAGAATCACTGGAAGAGGGCAAGACTTTAACTCTCGTTATTTCGCAAGGACCATCGCTTGCAGAATTGCCCGAATTAGTTGGTAAGACTTTGCAAGAAGCAGTCGATGCACTAGCAGCGCTCGAACTCGTGCCTGCACAAAAAGACTCTGCAAGCGAAGACGTTGTCGCAGGCTCTGTGATTTCATGGTTGGTTCCAGAGCAACCGAGTCTGAAACCTGGAGACAAAGTGTTACGCGGGACAGCAATCGATGTGTTGGTTTCGACAGGTCCAGCGCCGCGCGAGATGCCGTCGCTCATAGGAATGACTCTTGAACAAGCACAGACACTGATGAATGATTTGCGCTTGGTATTAGTTGAGACACCGGCCGCCAAGAGCAATGCTGCAGCAGAAGGTTTGATAGGAGCCCAATCGATAGCGCCTGGTACCCAAATTGCACGTGACTCGCAGGTTGCCTACGCGATTTCGCTCGGACCAGATTTGGTGGAAATGCCTCGGATCATCGGCAACAGTCTTGCAACGGTAGAACCAAGGCTTCGTGAAGCAGGATTCGTTGTGGGAAAAGTCACAGGAAAACCAAAATACAAATTGCGCAAGGCATTCTTTGGTGACAAAGCAGTAACGAACGGCGATCAAGTACCACGTGGTGCAACAATTGATCTTGTATTTCCTTAAGACCTCATGATTGATGCAGTGACTGCATTATTGTACAAGAGTGAAAAAGAACGAGCATCTCGCAAAATCGCTCGACGATGAAGCCGGAGTTATCGACTCTGGTGGTGTTGATGAGATCTCAATCATTCCCTGGTCGAGGCTGCTCGCTGGCAGAGTCGCAAAGACCGTTGGTTTAACGCACCGCAAAGCAACACTTGCCGTACTTCTGGCATCAGTGTTTACAGTGAGTTTCACGATCACATTGCTCGTGGTGTCACTCAAGACTGTTGCCGACAGTCTTGGTAGCAGCGTCACGGTATTGAGCTGGACAATTACGGCGCCACTTTTGGCGTTTGGCGTGGTTGGGCCAGCATTTGGAAAGTCGGGTGACTTGTGGGGTCACAAGCGCATGTTTGTTGGCGGGTTGCTTTTTGCAGGCATCTTTTCGTTGATTAGTGGTTTTGCTTGGAACGCGGTTTCGTTGATTGTGTTTCGCACGCTGTCGGCCGCAGCGGGTGCTGCAACAGGGCCAGCGGCAATGGCGTACATCAACCGAATGTTTCGTGCCGACGAGCGAGTGAGACCACTTGGTTACTGGAGTTTCGTTACTGCAGGTGCTCCAGTGCTTGGTGTTGTTGCGGGCACACCACTCGTAGAGATTTTTGGCTGGCGAGTGATCTTTTTGGTGCAGGCACCACTGTGCGTGCTTGGTGCATTGGTGTCCTATCGATTGCTACCTGACACTGATCGCCAAGAGAACGTGCGATTTGACGTGAAAGGTTCGGCAACACTTGGCGCAGGTTCGGTACTGCTCTTGCTCACGATCAACCGTGGCAATTCGTGGGGTTGGCTCAGCGCCGCGACATTGACAAGTGGTATTGCTGGAATTGCAGCATTGCTGATCTTTTATCAGGTTGAAAAAACAGCGACAGATCCATTGATTCCTGTGAAGTGGCTACGCACTCGCAATGTGGCGTTTCCTGTTGCCACGCAGGGCTTGATGAACATGGCGTACATGGGAAGTTTTCTTCTGTTGCCACAGTTGCTTGAGAATGGACTTGGCTATAAACCTTCACACATCGGTTGGTTGGTGATTGCGAGACCATTGACGTTTTCGCTGATTGCCCCAATGGCCGGATACATCGTCGGCAGAACAGGCGAGCGCAATACCGGCATGGCCGGTGCAGGAGCAATTTTGGTTGCCATGGTTGTGATGCATGGCATCGGCGCAGGCACACATGACTGGGTAATTGCATTGAGCCTTGCATTGACAGGCTTAGGAATGGGAATTGCTGCTCCAAGCCTTACTGCACTGCTCGCCGCTTCGGTGAAGTCGAGCGACATGGGTGTTGCAAGTGCAATGCAACAACTGATGTCGCAAATGGGTGCGGTGATGGGTGGAGCATTGATGATTAGTGTGCACGACATCACGGAGAAATCTGGAAAAGTTGTGAGCTACTCCAACGGATTGCTAGTGGGAGTTGTATGCGCAGCGCTGGCGATTGTCACCGCAAGTTTGGTACACTCAGTAGAGCGCACTGCAAATACTCTGTAGCTTTATTGCTTCGAAGTAATGCTCAGAATTTCGGCGGCGACTTGCTCGGCGAGATCACTCTTTGGCATGACTGACGGCATCATCAACATCTTGCTGACATCGCCTTCAACCTTGATGCGACCAGACATAAATGCCTGCATGCCAGCCTGTGGGTCTTGATCAAAAAAGACTTTATGTGCGGTTTCGTAATCGGTAGTGACAGTGAGGTCTGGCTCGCTGATATGGCCTAAGTCCATCACCAAAACACCAGTTGATGTGTCGATGTGGCTATTGATATCGCCGTTGCCAAACGGAACCTTGGTGATGACCTGGTTCATGCGAATCGTGATGGGAATTTTTGGCACCTGGCCTTCGTATTTCGCACGAATAATCCGTGCTTCAGCGATCCACTCTTCAGACAAAAACGGGTGAGGCATGGCAAGAACTTTAGTTGGAGAATTTGCGAATGGCATCTCGTGTGTTGAGTGCCACAGTGCGTGCTGCTTGAGCAAAATCGCTGCCATTATTTGCGTATAACACTGCACGCGAAGAGTTGATAATGAGTCCGGTGCCATTGGCAGTGCGTCCAGCTGTGACTGCGGCTTGAATGTCGCCACCTTGTGCGCCAATGCCAGGAACAAGCAACGGCATGTCTCCAACCAGGGCGCGAACTTCGGCCAATTCGGTTGGGTATGTCGCGCCCACTACAAGAGCACAATCGCCAATCGTGTTCCACTTGGTCGCTGCGGAGCGCGCAATCACTTTGTAGAGCGGTTCGTTACCAATGAGTTGCGACTGAAATTCGGCACTGCCAGGGTTTGAAGTGCGGCATAACACGATGGTGCCTTTGCCCGGCGTGCGCAAAAATGGCTCGAGCGAATCGGTGCCCAAATACGGATTTACTGTGACTGCATCGGCTTGATATCGCTCGTATGCCTCACGCGCATAGAGCGATGCTGTGTCGCCGATGTCGCCACGCTTGGCATCAAGAATGAGCACAATGTGTGGGTACTGAGTGCGAATGTGGTCGCACACTGCCTGCAACTGTGCCTCTGCTCCAACAGCCGCAAAGTAGGCAATCTGTGGTTTGAAGGCGCATACCGTATCTGCCGTGGCATCGACGATGTCGATGCAAAACTTTTGAATGCCGAGTGGGTCGGTTTGCAGATGTGCTGGAAGTCTGCTGACGTCGGGGTCGAGGCCCACGCACAATGCGGAGTTACTTGTGGCCCACGCAGAGTTGAGTTTGGAAGAGAAGCTCACGAGAAACTGTGTGTTAGTCGGTGATGGTAATGGCGCCAGTAGGGCACAAGTCTTCGGCAAGTTTTACTTTTTCTCGTAATGACTCACTTGGGTTTTCTTGTAGGACATACAAGAAACCGTCGTCACGAATTTCGAATACCTCTGGGGCCTGATTGACGCAGCCACCCGTTGCGGCGCACATGTCGAAGTCAACCGTTATCTGCATGAGATCAGACTAGTTGAGCTATTTGGTGTTTCTCTTTGTCGCGTGTTTGGCGTCATGACGGTCAAATGCGTTGAGTACCGCGCGCAAAGATGCGGTGATGGTGTTTGGGTCAATGCCGACGCCCCAACGAGTGTGGCCGGTTTCATCGCCAGTTTCGACGTAAGCAACTGCGGTTGCTTGCGAACCCTGGCCGAGCGCATGCTCGGTGTAGTCCTTGACATCGAGGTTGCCCTTAAATTCGGCTCGGATGGCATGTACGAATGCATCGATTGGACCATTCCCCTTAGCCGTAAAAGTTTTGCGTGTGCCATCGATGTCGATTTGAGCGGTGATCTCGGTGTGCCCTGTTGTTGAGTCACTGCGCAATTCGTGGCTCACCAAATTGCAGCGAGGAACTGATGGCAGATATTCCGCAGTAAAGGCATCCCACATCATGACTGGAGAGATTTCACTTCCCGAATCTTCGGTGAGGTGCTGAATATTTTGGGAGAATTCAATTTGCAATCGGCGTGGCAGATCAAATCCATGTTCGGTCTTCATGATGTACGCAACGCCACCCTTGCCTGACTGGCTGTTGACGCGGATCACTGCTTCGTACGAACGCCCAACATGCTTTGGGTCAATAGGCAAGTAGGGAACACCCCACTGGTCATAATCATTTGGCAGCATCTCAAGACCTTTTTTAATTGCATCTTGATGGCTACCTGAAAACGCTGTGTACACAAGGTCGCCAACATATGGGTGACGCTCAGCAACTGGCAAACGGTTGCAATATTCTGCATCGCGGCGCAGTGCATCGATGTCGGTGATGTCGAGCTCTGGGTCAACACCATTCATAAACAAGTTCATTGCCAAGTTGACAATGTCGACGTTGCCGGTGCGCTCGCCATTGCCGAACAACGTGCCTTCAACTCGGTCGGCTCCTGCGAGCACTCCAAACTCTGCTGCTGCAACAGCACAGCCGCGGTCGTTGTGTGGGTGCAGCGAGACGCACACGGTGTTGCGATTTTTGATGGTGCGAATAAACCACTCAATCACGTCACCATATACGTTTGGCGTGTAACACTCGACGGTCGCTGGCAGGTTCAAAATAAGTGGAGTAGTAGCAGTTGGTTTGATGACATCCATCACTGCTTCGCAAATCTCGATTGCAAACTCTGGCTCAGTGAGCGTAAAGCTCTCTGGTGAATACTCGTAGCGCACAGCAGTGCCCTTGAGCATTGGCTCGAGCTCTTTGCACAATTGGGCGGCCTTGACTGCAATATCGACCACGCCAGCTTTTTCAAGACCAAACACCACGCGACGTTGCAACGGATTGGTTGAGTTGTAAAAGTGCACGATTGCTCGTGGTGCACCCTGCAAGCATTCGTATGTGCGCTTGATCAAGTCGACGCGGCATTGCACCAACACTTGAATCGTGACGTCTTCGGGAATGAGATCTTGTTCAATGATGTGGCGAACAAAGTCAAAGTCGGGTTGACTTGCCGACGGAAAACCAACTTCGATTTCTTTGAAGCCCATCTTGACGAGAGTTTTAAACATGCGCAGCTTGCGCTCTGGGTCCATTGGGTCAATCAAAGCCTGATTGCCATCACGAAGGTCGACTGAACACCACAGCGGCGCCTTAGTGGTGACGTTGTTTGGCCACGTGCGATCGGTGAGTACGACCGGAATAAACGGCGAGTACTTCTCGAACGGCATCTTCTTGGGTTGTACGGGCTTTGGTGCCATGGTTTTGTCTTTCGTGTTGCTTGTGTTTTTCTTGTCGTGAAATAAAAAACCCCCTGACCTTTTTAAGGTTCAGAGGGTTCGGCGGCAGCGGTTATGAGGCTGTCGCCGTTAGGTAAGTAGGAGGCTGCTTGCTGTTGACGTCATAACGATGTCCAGCATATCGGGGGCAAAGCCCGCGTGTCAGTCGCGTAATTTGTGACGCGATTAATACGGCGTTGGTGCCAAGAAATTGGCGAACTGCCACGGATCCGAGTGGTCGAGCAGGCTTGTGTCGTTGCCGTAACCAGGGAAGAGATCGTTGCGATTCTTGAGCGGCGTCCAGTCGGACGGTGCCGAATGAATCGGTCCGATATATGGGCGTGTTGCATCGAGCACTTTCTTCCACGGCAATTCGTCGGGTACTCGTACGCCTTCTGAAGGGCAATCGAGCAACCAGGTGATGGCGCCTACAACAGAGCCAGCAACCTGCACGGTTGTTGCGCTTTGGTTTGGAATAATCTCGCGCGCTTCATGAATGGACAACGTTGAGCCCGTCCACCACGACTTGTAGTCGTGACCCATCAACAACACACCAAGTTCATCGCAGCCATCAATGATCTCATCATTGAAGATGCGCTCCTTTGGTTGCATTTTCCAATTGCGCATGCGCAACTCGAGCACACTGTTGATCGCGGCATCGGACGGATGATATGCGTAGTGCACGGTTGGACGATATGCGTCAGTACCGTCTGCGTTTTTGACGGTGAGATGATGCGTCATCGTGTACGACTCGCCGTGGCGAATGATCATGCCAAGCGTGTCCCCAGATGGAACCCAACTGCGCACCCACGACTCCATGCCAGGTTGTGCAAGACAGATTTGGTTGCGTGGGCCATCATCGGTGTGTGCATGAGCATTGGCAGGCATCCACTTTTCGTGCGTACCCCAACCGAGCTCGGCTGGTGCGACACCTTCTTCGTAAAAGCCCTCAACCGACCACGTGTTGCAAAACTCATTTGTAAGTTTTGGTTTGCTTGATACTTGAGTGTCGCGCTCGGCAATGTGGATGACTTTGGTGCCGGTGAGTTGTGCGAGCGCATTGAACTGTTGAGCTTCGAGTGCACTTTGCAATGCGGTTGCTCGTGCGCCTGCTTTGCCGTCTGTGAGCAGCTGTGTGGTGATGTCAGTCAGTGCTTGCTTGACCAAGTGGCTCACCATGCCAGGGTTTGCACCATGCTCAACAACTGCAGATGCACCGTTGTTTGAGCCCCAACGCTCAATCATTTTGCGAATTGCTTGGTGGCGTACATACAACGTGCGGTCTAGTGGGTGGGTGGACGCCATGTCGTCATATGGATCCCACAACTCGACAGAAGTATTGAGGTACCGAACATTGTGATCGCGGCACCACTCCAAAATCGTTGGCCCATCGATATTCCAGGCCAAGTCGAGCAATAAGTCACCATCGCCAACTCGTGCTGAAAGAAACGCATCGAGATTTTCGCGCGTCACGCGGTCTTGCTCGTAAGTGACGCCAGCCTTGAGTAGGTCGGCAACTCGCGAACGATTGTCGCGAAAGTCGACTATATGTATAGACGTTGGGTCAAACTTGAGATCGCGAACCATTAATGGCAACGCGCACTGCGCAACAGAACCACAGCCCAGCACCAAGGTGCGACGGGGAAGTATGCGTGTTGCGGAAGCTGCTGCGTTCACTTCGACGCAGACGGCGAATACTGATCGCCCGCATCGATGGGCTGAGCGTCAAATGAGCTCAACAGCGTTTCAAGACTTGCTTCAAAAATTGCGTCTGATGGCACAAGTACTTGCTGCCAGTCGTAACGAATACCTTTGCGCCCAGTGAAGGCGCTCTCGTCGCAGGTATGGCGATTCTCGAGTGATGAGAAAATTGAGATAGACGACGAAGCGTTATCTGTGGACATGAGCACCTCCTTGGGGTTTGAATACGAAAGTTTGACCATACAGATTTTTGGGGGCTGCGTCTACTATTTCCAGAATTTCCTCCGAGCGATCTCGGCG
>WLPO01000043.1 GCA_009698745.1 Actinomycetota bacterium | reverse complement strand
ACTATTGTGCGAGCGCTCGATGTAACAACCAGTTTGTCTGTGCAAACGACGACCTCTGTTGCAACAACCACAACAACCATTGCACCGAAGACTTCTCGGTCAACAACCACCACAACACAAGCTGTTACCAGTACTACTCATTCGCACGCATTGACTTCTGCTCAAGCTGCAGCTGCTGCTTCGGGTTGGCCACGACCATACGACCCTGCGGCACCTATTGACTTCACCGGAATTGATGGTGTTACCCCAGAACAAGCCGCGCGAGCAACTGCGCTCATTCAAGCCACTCAGCGCGATCTTCCAAAGTACGCGCAAGTTTCTGCAGCAATGGCCGATGGATACACATCCATTGGTGATGGAGGCACGGGCTTTGAACACTTTGTGAAATGGACTCTGCTCAATGACGGTCGTGTGCTTGACACCGCTGCACCAGAGTCGTTGGTCTATGAGGTGCGCGGTGGTGTCAGAACTTTGGTATCAGCAATGTTTATGGCCGACAAGGGAACCCCCATTAACGACAAGACCCTGGTGGAGTACGCCGGTGGTTTGGTGCAGTGGCATGTTCATACCAACTTGTGTTGGCTCACCATTAATGGGGCTATGCGGGTGGTTGGTGTTACTGACTCAACTGGCGCTTGTCGATTGGGCTTCGTTGAAACAGACGGTTCGCCAATGGTGCATGTGTGGATTACTCCACATAAATGTGGACCATTTGCGGCACTCGAAGGTGTTGCTGCCGGCGTTGCCGATGCCAGTGATGCCGAGCGCGTGGATCTGTGTAACAAGACCCATTGATGTCTTTGTTTTAGGAAACCTTCAGCACAACCGTTTTTGTTACCACAGATCCCTTTTTCGGTTTCACGGTGAGCGTTACCTTGCACAGGCCATTCTTGACTCCCTTCACAGAGGAACCTACGAGCTTGCAATATTTTGACGAACTAGAAAGAACTTTGACAGTTACTTTTGCACCAGCAGGGACGGTGACCATTGCATACTTTGCAATAGAAGCTGCCGTTGCGGATTTGGTGGCTGATACCAATGGTTGAGGCACCGTTACGGTTGTCGTTGTTGGAGCAACCGTTGTTGGAGCAACCGTTGTTGAAGATGTCGAGGTAGGAGCAACCGTTGTTGAAGATGTCGAGGTAGGAGCAACCGTTGTTGAAGATGTCGAGGTAGGAGCAACCGTTGTTGAAGATGTCGAGGTGGGAGCAGCCGCCGACCTCGTTACTGCAACAGCATAAGTGGTGGTTGAACTTCCTGATACGGAGTTGGTAGCAAAAGAGATATTTTCCGTAGCACCTTCAGCGACTGACAGTACATCTGTATCTGATGACATCGCGATTGTTCCCGTTGAATTGGTGCGTTTAATAGCTGCACCAGATGCGCTTGCCATTACCGTGAATGTAACCGATGCCGAGGCATTAGGAATGGTGAGTGAATAGCTCGTTACTGCGGGGTCAAAAGAAGGTGTAAGAGTTCCTACATCAGTCGACACCGCGTCTACTGTCGATACGGAAGACACATTGATTACAGCAAAGCCGTCAGCAGCAGCGATGCCACCAATATTGACTCCAGCAGAACCAATTAAGAGTCTGCTGTCCGTTCCGTTATACAAAGCATCACCCACGATGGCATTAACAACAAATGGAGCGTCCCGGCCAATTCCCTGCCACGAACTTCCTGTTGTCGATCGTGCAACTCCACCCGACGTGCCCTGTGCACCAGGGAAGGATCCAGCAACAAATATTTGCGACCCGACAGATGTGATTGACCGCACAACGGCACCGTTTCCATGTTGGGCACTGAAGCTATTGAATGCGGAAAACGTACCAGTCGTAGTGCTATACACACCGAGATGGCTTGCGACATATGAAAGTGAAGTGAATGTACCCCCTACATAAATGTCAGTGCCCACCGCTTCCATTGTGTAAAAGCCAAAACCAGTTCCGAACCCTACTGGGCAATCAATCACAGTGATGGGTTTGGTCCATGTTGTGCCATCAAATTTATGAAATGCATTCCTTCGGTTTGTTGAGCTAGAACTGCACGTAGCGCTGTTGCGGTAACCACTCACATAGATGGACGTGCCCACCACTTCAATGTCGTGCACCACGTATTCAGCCTCTGCGGAATTAATAAACGGTTGTGAATCGGTGTCGATACTCCCCCAAGTTGTGCTGTTCCAAGTTGCGATGTTTCTTGTATATGGAAATTGCACGCCACTGGTGCCATTGTTGATTCCGTTACTAAATTTTCCACCAACAAGCAAAATGTCGTCGCTTGTGCCAGCATTGTTTTCTTTCACTTTGAGAGCTGCCGCGTAATCGCCCGCTAAATCTCGAGGACTGCCGCGACCGAAGTTCGCATTGACCCCATCGGCTACGGGTAACCCCACCCACGCACCGCTCGACCATTTGGCAATCATGTCTGCTGTGACATCTCCGCCAGCATCGTTGAATTCTCCGACGATGTGGAGTTCGCCCTTGTACATCACCATGTCATGCACAATTGCGCTGATATCACCACTTGCCCCAAGACCCGACCATGCAGTGCCGTCCCACTTTGCTACATAATCAGCGGCCGCAACGCCGGCGAAGTTGGTAAAGCAGCCCGCTACATAGATTTCTGTATTAGAGACTTTCAAAATCTTCTTTATGCCAGGTCTTTCAACCACACCCGCAGTGTCGTCGGCTCCGCATGAACCAGCGTCATATGAAACCGATGCAAAGGTTGAATAGCTATTGACCTGAGCGGCGTGAGCCACTCGTGAAGGTTGAGATACAGTCTCGACGAGGAAGGCTGTGGCAGACATGAGTATCGCCGCCACAGTGAGATGCATGGATTTTCTGCGGTGCAGGAAATGCATGCCCAAGAACGATAATAATTGGGCTCAATAAATTCAAGGTTCCAAACCTTGACCAACTCATGACACGTTCTCAATTGGTGCGCGAGGGGGGACTTGAACCCCCACGTCCTTACGAACACTGGCACCTGAAGCCAGCGCGTCTGCCATTTCGCCACTCGCGCGCGAGACGGTATGACGCTAGCAATCGAGTTGAGTGTTTGCACCTCGCCTACCAGCATGAGATGCTGCAGTAAGATCAAATGTATGAGCAGCGGTGAAATTCAGAAGGTTGATCCTTCAGATTTGCTAGAAGCGACCAAACAAGAGCTCCTCGCAACCAAACAAGAACTCCGAACAGCATGTGATGCTGTTTATGGATCTAGCGCCGAACTGGGCGAACTACGAGCACAACTCAATTTGGCCAAAGATGAAATTCGCGCGGCTCATGACCGAAACGGGTTGATATTGAATAGTTTCACTTGGAAGCTTGGGCATTTATTGATGACCCCATGGCGTGTATTCCTTCGAGTTTTCAAAATCCACAAGAAGTGATAACCAACTGATGCCTTTTTTTAGCATCATTACTCCTGTGTACAACCCTCCCGCCGATGCGCTGCTGGAATGCATTAAATCAATGAGGCATCAGTCGTTCACCGATTGGGAATGGTGTGTGGTTGATGATCAATCAACCCATAAACACGTGCAAAAGATTTTGAAACGTGCGATGGCCAAGGATTCACGTATTCGTGTAATCCTTCGTGCAACAAACGGTGGCATTGTTGACGCCTCGCAAGATGCACTTGATATGGCAACTGGCGAATTTGTCGGGCTACTTGATCATGACGACACACTTGATCCTGAGGCTCTTGCCAAGGTTGCTGCGGTATTATCGGCCAACTCAGATGCTGACTATATATATACAGACGAAGACAAGATCAACTCGAGTGGGCAACATTACGATCTGTTTAGAAAACCACCGTTTGATCAAATACGCCTCCGCGGACAGAATTATTGTTGTCATTTTTCGGTATTTCGAAAGACACTGCTGGACGACATTGGCGGCTTTCGGCCCGGATTTGACGGTTCACAGGACTACGACTTGATTTTGCGCGCCACAGAACGGGCACGTTCAGTTGTGCATATTCCAGAAGTTTTGTATCACTGGCGAGTGGTGCCAGGTTCAACCTCTGGCGACTCGACCGCCAAACCATACGCATACGAAGCTGGAACTCGAGCAATTGAGCAGCACTTTGAACGCGCTGGGACTACAGCCAAAGTTACAAAACTGCAACCGGGTAGCTACAGCCACACATTTACACATCTGCCTTCTTCTCCCCTCGTGAGCATTGTCATTCCAACCACCGGAGCAAAGTTTCGTGTGTGGGGAGCAACTGTTCGAATGATTGAACATCTCGTGGCCAACATTGTCGACATGACAACATACGACAACTTTGAAATCGTTGTGATTGACAATCCGCATGCACACCCTGGTTACACGGTGCCATTTGATCAACCCAACCACGGTTCTCGGTGTCGAATATCGGTGGTTGGTCTAACCGAGCCTGCAAGTTTCTACGAGATGTGCAACATCGGTTTTGACCATGCACAAGGCGAAACCGTCATCTTTATGGATGAGAACAGCAAAGTAACCACACCAGCATGGATTGAACAATTTATGGGCCAAATGATCGACCCTGAAGTTGGCATCGTTGGGCCAATGATTTTGATGGACGACGGTCGGATTGAAAGTTCGGGCATCAGCCTTCAGTTAACTCCTCATAGAATTGGTTGGGGCAAATCTTCTCGTGACCCAGGTATTTGGGGAAACAGTGCTGTAGCAAGAACAGTCAGCGGTGTTACGGATACATGCTTCGCTGTAAGGCGATCTGTCTTTCATGAACTGGGTGGATTCTGTCCTGAGTTTCAACAGCATGGTGCTGATTTGGATTTTTGCTGCAAAGCACGAAGTTTGGAGTACCGAGTTGTATGGACCCCTACTGTGCAAGTAATTCACTTTGGAAGACACCGGTTACCAATTTTCGATGACCCAGAAGATCTACTCATTCTGACTAGACGGTGGAAAAGTTACATGGATAGCGAGCAATATTCTCTAGTTGGCAAGGACAGACCCAAGTAGTGCGTGGGCGAGGAGCACTGATTGGGCCATAAGTCCAAATAAGTACTAATAAGTCCAAAATGGGTTAGGGTTGCCTAATGAAACTCACTCGCAAAAAGCTCTCAATCGCAGTAGTCGTCGCCTTAGTGGCATGTTTGGTACCAATGGCGCAAGGAGCCAGCGCTGTTCCCTCGACCGAAGATGAACAATATGCGGCTCCAATGACTCAAGATAGAGGCGAGATGGTTTTTCAAATCGACCCGAATTTCGCAGACGACTTCCACGACAATATTTCTGTGCTTACTGCGATTGATTCCACAGGTGAAAAATTTTGCACATCAACTTCCGATGCGGTGTGCTCAACAGCGAACTATTACCAGTTCAAGGCCGTACTTGGCCCGTGTACAACAGCGGTCACAGTTGATTGCATTGAGAGCGTTACAGGAACGTCGGCCAATGGAACTGCTATCAATGGCGTATTCAAGCAGCAATTCCCAAGTAGTGGCGTCACGGACTACACCGGATCACCTTCCGAAGGCGTCCCGAGCGGTGGGACACCAAGTTTGTGGACAATGGATGGCTTATCGCATGGTTATGGAAACGATTATGAAGTAGCGGTTCAGATCTCTGGCTCAAAAGTAGATGGAGATGCGTTGAAACCACCGCGGTCATTCTCTGCGGTCATTACACCCGTGAGTATCTATCAGACTGATTGCGATCCCCTGACGGAGGGTGCTCAATGCAGAGATAAATGGATGCCAGACGTGCTACCAAATGGAAGAACCGCCAAGAATTTCTGGGCGGCTGGATGGGATGAGCATCAAGGATATTTGTGCCGCAGCTGGAGTGGTGACCAAAAGTGCACCTTGCAACATGCTTTTCCAGCCGGTGCAAGATTTACTGTGAAAGTTAGGCTTTCCACTTCGCCATCTGGCTGGTTGCACGGTCGTTTGCAAGACCCGATTGCATCTATCGTCCGTGAGAACAACGTCACGACAGTGACTGTCACTGCTGGCTCAGTGAAAGTACCAACGATTGTGGGGATTGGACAATTTGCCAATCTGCCGGCGCCAGTTCAGGAGTCCTTTTCAAAAACATGTTTTCAAAAGCGATGTGGCACGGCTAGAGGGCAGGACGCTACTGACGAGTTCATAGCCAATAACCCGATGACTCAGCGTCAAGTTATTCAGTCCCCGAGCGCGTATTCACCCGAAGCTTTCGAACAAATCAAATTATGGACCGATTACGTCGGGGACAAAGCAGTAGCGATGCCATCTCTATGGAGCGTGCGCACGTTGAGCGATGGCGAAATGCAAAATGCGCCTGAGTGCATTAAGAACGGTGTTGGCGTCACAGGAATTGTTGCAACAAATGCGTCTGCGTATTCCGAAGGACCGCCAAGCTTTGATAAAGAAACATCAACGCTGAACTACAAAGTTGCTGCGATGCATTATGAGAAAGATGGCGTGACCCCATTCAATGGTCAATACAGTCTCGTTCTTCGCTCAGATATCGCAGAATGCTTGTACGGGGTGACTGAAGATTCGGCACAGTCGACGATCTCGGTAACCGGAGAGGATGGAGCTGTTAAAGCTGCGACTTCAGCCTTCACGCTGGCCAACGGATGGTTTACATTCTCGGCCAATGGATTTACTCACTCGGCTCCCACCGTCAAAGTTAAATTAACATCCACAACGAAGCAGGGCCTCGCCAAAAAGGGCACCGTGACTAGTCGGACAGCATTGCTAAAAATAGGCAAATTGAAGTACCCATCGACCTCAAAGTGGTTGGTGCGTGTATCAACGCCAAAGATTTGTAAGGTTTCTGGAACCGGAGTCAAGAATTTGGCGAAGGGCACATGCAAGTTGGTGGTGTACATCACGCCGAAAGCAACAAAGAAAGTTCCGAAGCCTAAAGCTGTCAGTACAAAAATTTCACTGATTGTTTCTTAGACCTACTGGATAGAGGGCGATACTCTCTAGAGGGTATGGACAGAACCAAGTAGGTATTAGGGCGTACAATGGTGGAGTGTTAACACGCACGCGACGCAATGGAATTCGACCTATCCAGATTGGTCGTGAAGTGATTGCCCTGATGGACGAACAGGCGCAATCTGGGCTTGACCCAGTTGGGCATCAGTACACAATCGGTCTGCACAAAAACGATCTCTCTGCGTTAACCGACGCACTCAAGCCATTGATGAGCGAACTGCGACAAGCGATTGCAAATCATGCCAAATTTGAGGGATACTCGCTTTCGGGTGAAGCCGAAGTTGTGCTTGTAGAAGACGCAGCAGTACAAAATGGCTCATGCGCTGTCACTGTTGCCAAACCAATCGCCACCGAACGTCCTGCACCTCAAAGCACACCTGCTGCTCACAAATACTCGGTGTTGATGGCCGATGGTTCACGCCACACACTCGACGGTGATCTCGTCACCATTGGGCGCCAGGCTTCGTGCTCCATTGTGATTGCCGACAGCAACATCAGCCGCGTGCACGCACGGTTTCGTGCTGGAGACAACGGTTGGACCATTGAAGACCTCGGTAGCACCAACGGCACAAAAGTAAATGGTGTGCTGATTACCGAACCAACACTTTTGAGTCATGGTCAACTCATTGCGCTTGGAACATTGCAGCTGCAATTTGAGCAGGCATAGTTGCCTATTGGTGCCATGTTGACTCTTGCTATCGGTGCCTCCACCGATACCGGCAATCTGCGAGGTCAAAACGAAGACGCCCATATCGCAGAACAGAATCTGTTTGCTGTTGCTGACGGCATGGGCGGGCACAATGCTGGCGAAGTCGCAAGCGCGATGGCGATCGAGCACCTACGCGGAGTTGCGCTCACTGGTGTTGCCTCAGCAGAGGCATTTGCGCAAGTAGTTCGCGACCTCAACAGTGCGATCTACGCATCGGCAACATCAACCACCGATCAGCGCGGAATGGGCACAACACTTACCGCTGCGGCACTGCTCGCGCCAACTGACAACGTTGCACAGCCATCGCAGATGGTGATTGCCAATGTTGGTGACTCACGCACATACCTCTTGCGTGCTGGAGAATTGCGACAACTCAGCGTTGATCACTCATACGTACAAGAGCTTGTTACCGAAGGTCTACTGACAGTTGAAGAGGCGCACACCCATCCACGACGCAATATCGTTACGCGGGCACTCGGAATTGACTCACAGGTGTCAGTTGATACGTGGACAATTCCGATGTTTGACGGCGACCGTTTTATGTTGTGCAGTGATGGGCTCGTTGACGAAGTGCCGCTTGACGAAATTACCGAGCTGATGCAAGAGCACAGTGCACCGCAACAGATTGCTGAACGATTAGTCACTGCCGCAAAACGTCATGGTGGTCGCGACAACATCACCGTGATTGTTGTTGATGTCAAGGTCAATGCAGACAGCAGCATCGAAACAGTGGCACCAGAAACTCCTCCACCAAGCAAAAAGCGAATTCTTGCACTTGTCGTCGTGGCGGTGCTCTTCGTCGGAGGGTTTGTTGCTCTTCGCCACCAACGCAGCGGGTATTTTGTGGCGTTCACCAACTCTTCTTCTTCGGCAACTATTGCTATTTACAAAGGCCAGCCTGGCGGGTTGCTCTGGATCAAGCCAACCGTCGTTGAAGTCTCGGCCACGAAACGATATTCAATGCATTCAGAGTTACAGCGAGAAATAGACAGGGTTCAGCGATTTGATTCGGTTGACAAAGCCCGCCTGTATCTCAAAACCTTTGGTGCCATGGTGAAAACGAATGGTTGATGCACATGGTTAGCAACATGCCTATTGTCAACGATCGTTACCGTGTTGAGCGCAGTGTTGGCCGCGGCGGCATGGCCGAAGTGTTTTTGGCGCACGATGTGCTGCTGAATCGTCCTATTGCTCTCAAGGTGTTGTTTCCCGAATATGCCAATGACCCAAACTTTGTCGAGCGCTTCCGCCGAGAAGCTCAGTCGGCTGCTGGACTCACTCATCCAAACATTGTTGCCGTGTATGACTGGGGCAAAGTCAATAACACCTACTTCATTGCAATGGAGTTTGTGCAGGGTCGCACACTTGCAAGCATTCTGAAAGAAAAATTGCGCCTTACTGCAAGGCAGGCCTGCGATATAGCGGTTGATGTTGCGAGTGCTTTGGTTTCTGCCCATGACAACGGTGTGGTGCACCGTGACATCAAGCCAGGAAACATTTTGATCGGGACTACCGGTCAGGTGAAAGTCGCCGACTTTGGTATTGCTCGCGCACTCGGCGCAGCTGTTGAAGAGGGCCTCACACAAACTGGTTCGGTAATGGGCACAGCCACATACCTCTCTCCCGAACAAGCACAAGGGTCGCAGCCAGATCCGCGAAGTGATATCTATTCACTTGGTGTGGTGATGTATGAAATGGTTGCCGGACGCGCGCCATTTATTGGTGACAACGCAGTAGGTATTGCATACCAACAAGTGCACAGCGTGCCTCCTGCATTGAGCGAATTTGCATCGGATGTACCACGAGAGTTTGAAGCCATCATTGCCAAGTGCATGGCCAAGTCGGCAGACCGTCGATATGCAAATGCGAATGCACTACGCGATGATTTGCGCAGGTTTAGTGCAGGCGAAGAAGTGGTTGCCCTCACCGATGTACTGGGTCGCAAGTCTCAGTCTCAATCGACAGACACTATGGCGATACCGGTTGTTGCTAAAAAGCCAGAGGCGGCTGAATACGAAGATTTGTATGACGATTTTGTTCCTCGCCGAACCGCTTCCTACATATTTGGCGCGGTATTCACTGCCATCATCTTGCTTGGAGCAGGAGTGTTCATCTACAGAACTATTGATCGCGGTTCAGCAACTTCGCTCACGATTCCCGACGTCACCAACCGCACCCAAGCCGAGGCGAGCCAAATACTGCTTGACCTTGGGCTCACACCAATTCCAAACGCAGTAGTTAATGATGCTGTTGGCGACGACATTGTGTACGCCCAAGACCCACCGGCCACCGCTACTGGTCATCAAGGTGACGTCGTCACCATCACGTACAACCCTGCGCGAAAACTGCAGGCTGTTCCATCTATTCAGGGTCTCTCCGTTGAAAATGCCACCAAAATACTTGCCCCACTTGGGCTGCAGTTGGTGATTCTTGAAGTTCGAAATGATGCACTCGTGCCGTTAAACCAGATCATCACTCAAGATCCATTGGCCAACGTTCAGGTTCGCTCTGGGTCTGCCGTATCCGTCATTGTCTCTGGTGGTACGGGCGGCAGCAACATTCCAAATATTGAAGGTCAAGTTTCGTCGGCAGCAGAACAGTTGCTCAAAAGTTCTCCATACAACTTCGTCGTCACCATCACTGTCGAGGCGAGCACAACAGTAGAAAAGGGTCGAGCAATTCGCACCGACCCCCTTATTGGCACACCACTTCCCGCTGGTTCGGCAATCTCGCTCATAGTTTCAAGTGGTTCGCCAACAGTTGTTGTTCCCGACGTAACAACGAAAACTGAGGCCGAAGCGCAGGCCGCAATCAACGCAGCTGGTTTGATCACTGAAGTGAAATATCAAAACGTGCCCGTTGGTGATGTAAGTGATGGTCGCGTTATTTCACAGAGCCGCGAGGCGCTTTCTGCAATTGCGCCTGGCACAAAAGTCACGCTTGTTATCGGTAAATCAACGACACCGTAATTTCGCTTAGTTTGTTGAGCGTTTTGCCTTTTCAACAAATACTTTCAGCAAGTCGTGTCCAAGCGTTGTCAAAATACTTTCTGGGTGAAACTGCACACCCTCAACGTCGAGCGTGCGATGTCGCACACCCATAATCATTCCGTCCTGAGTTTGTGCGGTGACCACCAATTCGGCCGGTAGTGATTCGCGCTCAATAATCAGTGAGTGATACCGAGTTGCAGTGATTGGTGATGGTGAACCTGCAAAGATTCCTTCACCGGTGTGATGCACCTCTGATGTTTTGCCATGCAAAAGTTCTGGCGCACTCACTACTTTTGCGCCGTACACATGGCCAATGGCTTGATGTCCCAAACACACACCAAGCACTGGCACTACTCCGGCAAATGCGGTGATCGCTTCACACAACACACCCGAGTTTTCAGGACGTCCTGGCCCGGGCGACAACAGCACGGCATTTGGCTTGAGCCCAAGTAATTCTGCAACGCTCATAGAATCGTTGCGAACCACAACTGGCTCAGCACCAAGCTCGCCAAGATATTGCACCAGGTTGTAGGTGAAACTGTCGTAATTATCGAGCACAAGTATGCGAGCCACCCCGTAATACTGGCAGCCGATCGGGCGAGGCGAAACCTCATTTACGATCTACACTGGAAAACTCATGGCAACTTCAAAACGACGCACCGGTGGTCGCACCACACCAAAGGGCACAAAGCCTGGTCATCTGCACGAAACTCACCGATTGGACCACTCGAATCCGACATCGGTCCACGGCAACAACATTGCCGAGGCATCGTCGCGATACACGCCCCCAGTTGCCCGCGAAGTAAAGGTCAGCCCGCAATGGGTTCCAGTGTTGATGTTTACACTGCTCGGCCTCGGCGCCCTCATCATCTTGTTTTACTACCTAGGTTTCGTACCAGGTGGTCGCAATAATTGGTATTTGTTTGCCGGTCTTACTGGTGTTTTGGGTGGCCTGTTTACCGCCACCAAATATCACTAGTTTTTTGCTCACTCAATAGGCGCAACAAAATCCATGTCTTCAAGACAATGCCGCGGTGGCGGTGGGTCTTGATCGGGTGCCATCACCATTCGTAATTCAACACCGCACACTCCGCAGCGATAGCGCACGTTAATACGTCGCATCTCTCCTGCTGGAGGCGGCGCAGGAAGTGTTGAGGTCATGCTCTTCAACATGCCAAGACCAAACTTCCAAATACCAAAAAAGAGTACGACGCCGAGAAGGAACCAGATAATGGTTCCGAATGACATGTTTGGCTACGTCTTAGAGACGTTCGATGATGGTGGCATTGGCCATGCCGCCGCCTTCACACATTGTTTGCAAACCGTAGCGACCACCGGTGCGCTCAAGTTCGTTTAGCAATGTTGTCATGAGGCGTGCGCCAGATGCACCCAATGGGTGACCGAGTGCAATTGCTCCACCGTTGACATTGACCTTGCTCATGTCTGGGTGCAATTCTTTTT
>WLPO01000042.1 GCA_009698745.1 Actinomycetota bacterium | reverse complement strand
AGGTCTTCCAGACGTTGCATCGTTGTTCAAAAACGTTGCAGACGGCGAGACCGGTCACGCACACGGACACCTTGAGTACCTCGCCGAAGTTGGCGACCCTGCTTCTGGTGAGCCAATCGGTGACACCGAGCAGAACCTCAAGGCGTCAATCGCTGGTGAGACCTACGAGTACACACAGATGTACCCAGGCTTCGCCAAGACTGCTCGCGACGAAGGTTTCTCGGAAATCGCCGAATGGTTCGAGACACTTGCACGCGCCGAGAAGAGTCACGCTGGTCGTTTCTCTGACGGGCTCAAGAGCCTCGCTTAAGCAATATTGCTGTTCGCAGCGGGTGGCTGTGCGCTTAGGTGCACAGCCACTCAATGCAAGTTATTTCGTTTTAAGTCTTTAGTTTTTTGAAAGTTCTCCAATGACGATTACATACGATCCAAAACACCCGATGTATCTCGACGAGGCCGACACTCGTCACGAACTAGAGCGTGTGTACGACCTCTGTCATGGATGTCGCTTGTGTTTCAAATTTTGCCCTTCGTTTCCAACTCTTTTTTCTTACATCGACGTTCACGATGACCAAGACGCGGGCAAGATGACTCCCGCTCAGCAAGACCACGTCATTGACGAATGTTTCCAATGCAAATTGTGTTACATCAATTGTCCGTATACACCGAATCAACATGAATGGGCGCTCGACTTCCCACGACTGATGCTTCGCGCAGATGCAATGCGTCGCGAAAATGGCCAGATGTCAGTGAGAAACAAAGTAACCACTGCAGTAATGGGCCGCACTGATGCGATTGGCAAAGTAGCCACTTCGGTGGGCGTAGTAACAAACATCGTGATGGGCGCTAAGCCCGGCTCAGTAATTCGTAAAATTGTCGAGAAAACAGCTGGCATTTCGAGTGTCCGCATGTTGCCTCCATTTGCGCGCAGTCGCTTTTCGACGTGGTTCAAGAATCGCCCAAAAACAACGATGCTCAATCGTCAGGGCAAAGTTGCGTTGTTCCCAACTTGCTTAGTCGAGTATCAGGACCCAGCAATTGGTCAAGATCTCATCAAGGTGTACGAACGTAATGGTGTCGAATGTTCACTTGCTGGTGAGGCGGCATGCTGTGGCGCTCCGTTTTTGCATAGTGGCGACGTAGACACATTTACCAAGGTTGCACAGAAGAACGTCAAGATGTTGGCGGATGAAGTGCGTGCAGGCAACGAAATTGTTGTGCCACAGCCAACATGTGGATATGTCTTGAAGAAGGATTATCTCGACTATGTGGGTGGCGCCGACGCAACGCTTGTTGCCGAGAACACTTACGACGCAGCCGAGTATTTGATTCGCTTGCATAAGACAGAAGGAAAGTCACTTGATCTCAATTTCACCGGTGAGATCCCCGAAACGATCACGTATCACACACCGTGTCACTTGCGTGCTCAAAACATTGGGCTCAAGAGTCGCGATTTGATGAAGCTCACAGGAGCAAAGATCAAGCTGGTGCAGCAATGCAGTGGCATTGACGGCATGTGGGGTTTGCGTGCAGAGAATGCACACTTGTCGGTTCCAATCGCCGAAAAGTTGGGTCAAATGATTAACGATGCGCAGGGAGACGTAGTGACCGGTGATTGCCACCTTGCCAACACCGCAATCAACGAACAAACAGGAAAACAAGCCGTGCACCCGCTTCAAGTTGTTGCACGCGCCTACGGCATTCAACCAGAGGAGAAGAAGTAATGATGACTACATCCCGCAAGCTGCAATTGACCGACATTTTGGACCTTCGCGCTTATGAGCGTGTTCGTGACGAACGTCGAGTGGAAATCATCGAACTGAAGCGTCGTCGCCGGGTGCAACTCGGCACCGTGGTCACGTTGATGTTTGAAAACCGCGCAACCATGCAGTCCCAAATTCACGAAATGATGCGTGCCGAAAAAGTTGTTCGTGACGAGCAGATTCTCGAGGAATTGCATGCGTACAACCCGTTGATCCCAGAAGCAGGGCAACTCTCGGCCACCTTGTTTATCGAACTCACGACACCAGAGCAGATGCTCGAGTGGTTGCCAAAGCTTGTCAACATCGAGAGTTCAATTGTGTTCAAGCTGAGCGATGGCTCAACTGTCACAGCAATTACCGAAGAAGGTCATGCCGAAACACTTACGCGCGACAATGTGACTGCTGCAGTTCATTACATCCGTTTTGAATTTACGCCACAACAAGTTGAAGCATTTTCATCTGGCGACGTTGAGATTCTGTGCGTGCATCCTGCATATATGGAGGTCGCCAATTTGCCCCAGTTTGTAATTGACGAACTGCTCACCGATCTTCGCGATTAATTTTTAGGGACACCTCTGACCCCTGTCGGGTAAAGGGATTGCAGAATCATTCGGGCCATTTGGATTGGCGTGACCGCAACTTTGGGTTCTACAGTCATGCCTAGGAAAATTGTGCTTGCTGAGCACAAGGGGGGCCTGAATGTCGGTAGCGGATGTGGTCTGGAGAACAAAGGGCGCGTGCCAAGGGTTGGACGCCGAGATTTTCTATCCAGACAATGAAGACCACGCTGACTTTGCTATTTCGGTGTGTTCTCAGTGCGAGGTTCGCATAGCGTGTTTGGACTATGCGCTTGAGAATCGTGAACAGCAGGGAATCTGGGGGGCTACGACAGCCCGCGACAGACGGCGGATGCTGCGCCAACGTAAACAGACCGCGTAACGAGGTCGCGCGATGAGCGCAATTGATCGCGTAGGCGGATGGTCTCAATTGCTGTCAACTCTGCTGCGCGGCGAAGACCTACCAGCTGACGATGCGCAAGTTGCGATGAATGCAGTGTTGCTTGGTGAAGCATCGTCTGCACAAATCGCAGCATTTGTGATGGCGCTTCGATCAAAGGGTGAGACAGCAGATGAATTGCAGGGAATGTTGGCCGCAGTGCTCGAAGCATCTGAGCCGGTTCCGTTGGACGCAAAGTTTTCTGCACAGGCAATTGACATTGTTGGCACCGGAGGCGACAAGTCGCATTCAGTCAACATTTCGACAATGGCTGCATTTGTGGTTGCAGGAGCTGGAGTGCCAGTTTGCAAACATGGAAACCGTGCAGCATCGTCGCAGTGTGGAACTGCAGATGTGCTCGAAGCTTTAGGTGTCAAGATTGATTTGGATGGGGCAGGAGTAGCGCGCTGTGTAGAACAAACAGGCATGGGATTTTGCTTTGCGCCAAAATTTCATCCGGCGTTTCGACATGCTGGACCAACGCGAAAAGAACTCGGGGTTCCAACCGCATTTAATTTGCTTGGCCCGATGGCTAACCCTGCGCAAGTTTCGTTCATGGTGGTCGGAGTGGGCGACCCAAGCATGGCGCACAAAATGGCACACGCAATTGCAGGTCGGGGCGTGCAGCGAGCGTGGGTAGTGCATGGACATGGTGGACTCGATGAGTTGTCGCTCAGTGGAGACTGCACGGTTGTTGAGATTAATCATGGAACTATTTCCGAATTCGTGCTCAACGCAAAAGATTTCGGCCTTCAGCCAGCTGACGTCACGGCAGTTCGCGGTGGAGACCCAGCGCACAATGCGC
Source organism: Actinomycetota bacterium (assembly GCA_009698745.1). Classification (GTDB taxonomy): domain Bacteria; phylum Actinomycetota; class Acidimicrobiia; order Acidimicrobiales; family Ilumatobacteraceae; genus UBA3006. Next base: position 8,556 of record WLPO01000042.1, on the reverse strand, counting down.
AAGTGATTCGTGACACGTTTAATGGCACGCGTGGTGCGGTTCGTGACATCGTTGTGTTTAACGCAGCTGCAGGTTTGGTAGTTGCTGGCGTTGCGTCGCACATGGCAGACGGTATTGAGCGCGCGCAAGCAAGCATTGATTCGGGTGCGGCAAATAATGTTGTCGACGCACTCATCAAAATAAGTAACTCTGTGGCAAAATAGTTCGCTATGACGTCGCAATCATTCTTCGTTCGTGTGCCAGCAAGTTCGGCCAACCTTGGTCCTGGGTTTGATGCACTCGGCATGGCGCTCTCGGTGCATCTCGAATTGGGTCCTGTAATCGACGGTCAAGTTCCGTCTGACGCAAAAATGATCGACGAGTTTCACCCTGGGCACATTGCATTTCGTAGTTACGGTGGCGTTGGAGATGTGTGGGTTCGTTCGAAGATTCCGATGGGTCGCGGGCTTGGTTTTAGTGGTGCATCTCGGGTGGCGGGCGTTGTTGTCGCTCATGCCCAAAAAAATGGTGCAAGTGTCGAAGCTCTTGTTGCTGCGCGCAACGATTTGCTGCATGCGAGCACGCAACTCGAAGGACATCCAGACAATGTGGCCGCTTCCCTCGTTGGAGGTGTGACTGCAAGCGCTTCGGGTGAAGTCGTGCGCATACCTCTCGCTGTAGATCCGACAATTCTTGCATGGGTGCCAGAAACGAAAACGAGTACCGAAAAATCTCGCACCGCTTTAGCAACCACTTTGTCACTCGGCGATGCGGTGTTCAACATTGGTCATACCGCTTTGCTTATGGGTGCACTCGCAAGTGGCGACATCAAGGTGTTGCGCAAAGCGACACAAGATCGAATTCATCAAGACATTCGGTTGGCTAATGCTCTAGGTTCAAAAGCCGCACTCGAAGCAGCATTACAAACAGATGCTTGGTGTGCATGGTTGTCTGGGTCGGGCCCGACAGTGGCGGTGATGTGTGCCAAATCTGATGCGAAGCAAATTGCTTCGCAATTACCTCAGTCGGGTGAAGTGCTCGAGTTGACCATTGATCAACACGGTGCAGTAATCGTTGTCGGCGAGTAATTAACGATTACAAATTTGGGTCGACGAGAACTCGTCCCTGCATCTTGCCCGCAAGAATATTTTCCAGTTGAGCCGGTAGCTCTGCAAGCCCGATGACTTGCGCTTTCTCGGTGTCGAGCCACGATGGACGTAGGTCGGTAGCAATACGTGTCCACATGGCACGACGAAGCGTGATTGGTGTCTGCACGCTGTCAATGCCAAGCAGATTTACGCCGCGCAAAATAAATGGAAGAACTGTTGTTGCCAAACCGTTGCCACCAGTAAGTCCGCTTGCCGCAACCGATGCTCCGTACTTGAGAGTGCGCAATACGTAGGCGAGCGTCGAACCACCAACGCAGTCAACTGACCCTGCCCAACGCTCTCGCTCGAGTGGCTTGCCTGCTTCGGTGCTGGTTTCTTCACGCAAAATGATGTCACTTGCGCCGATCGACTTGAGCCAATCGCTCGAAGCTGCTTTGCCAGTAGACGCGACAACTTCATAACCGCGCGCTGCCAACATGCCAACGGCAACTGAACCAACACCGCCTGTTGCTCCAGTAACCAAAACTGGGCCAGAGCCAACAGTGAGGCCAGAGCGCTCGAGTGCATCGATGGAGAGTGCAGCAGTGAAACCAGCAGTGCCGATCATCATTGCGGTGCGAGTAGTCATGCCTGCTGGCAGAGCAACCAACCATTGTGCTGGCACGCGAGCAAGGGCGCTATATCCACCGTGGCGCGCAACACCGATGTCGTAACCATGGGCGATGACTTGAGTGCCAACAGCGAACTCAGGACTTGATGAAGCCACAACCGTGCCAGCAAGATCTACGCCTGCGATCAACGGATCAATTCGTGCAACCCGGCCCTTCTCGCTAGTTGCTAGACCGTCCTTGTAATTGATGCACGAGTACTCAACAGCGATCAGCACATCGCCTTCGCCCAAGTCGTCGACTGGCACATCAGTGATCTGTTGTGTCCACACATCGTTGATTTTTCCGACAGTGAATGCTCTTGATGTTGTTGGGTTGCTCATGAGGGGTGCTTTCAGGCGATGGGTTTGCTTTGTTGCAACAGTGTAAACGAGTGAAATGTGGGGGCGATGACTGTGTGACACCCATTGAGCAAACTTCACTGTGTACGTAGTTGGCGTACACATGCAGGTGAAACGAGGAGACCATCATGAGCGAAACCAACCAATCCCAACAACCACTGATTATCAGTTGCGACACCTGCGTTATGAAAAAGACGTCGGCGTGTGACGATTGCTTAATGTCGTTTTTGTGCGGCGATCCGCATGAAACAGCGGTGGTATTTGATCTTGCCGAGCAGCGAGCTGTTCGCTTGCTCGCAAATGCCGGAATGGTGCCTACGCTTCGGCATCGTGCGGTTATCTAAAAAATCACCAAAGATCGAACTGGTCGATCACGCATCACGCGCGGCGTATACCGAGCGTGTGTTGTCAATCGGAGCTTCTGGTGGTCTGGATCGCGTTGGTGTCGCTCCTGCGCAAGTAATGCAGCGAGCTCATCAGGCTCTAGTCGAACGTAAAGCGGCTGGCTTGCATGACACGATGCAGTTCACGTATCGCAATCCTGCACGATCAACCGATCCTCAGTCGGCGGTTGCTGATGCCAAGGCAATGATCGTCGGGGCGTATTCCTATGCGTCACCGTTGCCTGACCCACAGCTTCAGCCGAGTGCACGCGTTGCGCGATATGCATGGACCGAATATTACGAGTCGCTCAAAGTCGGGTTATTTGCAATGCGAGACCAGTTACGCAGCGATGGCTTTAAGGCTGTTGTGTTTGCAGACGACAACTCGATGGTTGATCGTGAAGCTGCGTACTTGGCAGGCCTTGGATGGTTTGGCAAAAACGCGAACGTACTTATAGAAGGGGCAGGCAGTTTCTTTGTATTGGGAAGCGTGATCACAACTGCACCGTTGGTGATTAACGAAACAACTGTCGCCGATGGTTGTGGCGCATGCAGAAGATGCATTGATGCTTGTCCGACGGGAGCGATCATCGAACCCGGCACAGTTGATGCTGCGAAGTGTCTTGCGTGGCTTATTCAAAAACCCGGCATCTTCGATCGCAGATACAGAGAAGCACTGGGAGATCGCATCTATGGTTGTGACGATTGCCAAGAAGTGTGTCCACCAACAACTCGATTGAGTTTGACTAAACCACTTCGAGAAGATGCGCGACCATGGATCAATGTCCTTGGGTTGCTCGAGATGGATGATGAAACGTTGCTTGCTCATGTTGATCAGTGGTACATCGCCGAACGCAATCCAGATTGGGTGAGACGCAATGCATTGCTCGTTTTGGGCAACATTGGTGAAAAAACTGATGCAAGCGTGGTGGACATAATCACTCGATATCTTGAGCATCCAGACCCGATGTTGAGAGCCCATGCGGTGTGGTCGGCCGCGCGACTCGGCCTCTCTCGTTTGATCCCGACGCATGACACAGCACCTTTGGTGGTTGATGAATTGCAAAACTTGCCGTCTGCGCGTCAATAGGCGATCTAGATTGGGTGTTTCTCCACCATGAAACATTTACTCGTCACCAATGATTTCCCCCCAAAGATTGGTGGAATCCAAAACCTGTTGTGGGAGTGGTGGAGAAGATTGCCTGCAGACTCGTTTGCGGTGTTGACATCGCCACACGAGGGCGCCGAAAGCTTTGATGCCGCACAGGCTTACGAAATCAGGAGAGTGCGTGAGCCATGGTTGTTACCGCATCCGCTGATGGTGCGGCGCATCAACAAGATGGCTCGAGAAATTGGTGCAGACTTTGTGGTGCTTGACCCGGCTGTGCCACTTGGAATCGTCGGTCCAAGACTCGAGTTGCCCTACATGGTTGTGTTGCATGGGGCAGAAGTAACAGTGCCCGGAAGATTGCCGTTGTCGCGACTTGTGTTGTCGCGAGTATTAAAGAATGCAAGCCACATCATCGCCGCAGGTGAGTACCCGGCGGCAGAAGCTCGACGTGCTGGTGGAGACGCTCTGCCGATCACGGTGATTCCGCCAGGAGTAGACACGCAAAGATTTAGACCGCTCAGCAATGATGAGCGAACAGCTTCGCGTCGCGAGTTTGGTGTGAGTGACGATGCCGAGTTGATCGTAGGGGTAAGTCGGTTGGTGCCGCGCAAAGGATTTGACACCCTTATTGAGGTTGCGGCAGCGCTTCGCCTTAGTCGGCCACGCTTGCAAGTTCTCATAGGTGGTGGCGGTCGCGATGCGAATCGATTGCAAAAACTCATTGACAAGCTGGATGCGCCGGTGCGCATGCTTGGTCGAGTTTCGGATGAGCAGTTGCCACGGTTGTACGGATGTGCTGATGTCTCGGCAATGTTGTGCAGGTCGAGATGGGGGGGACTCGAGCAAGAAGGTTTCGGCATTGTTTTTTCGGAAGCCGCATCGTGTGGCGTACCCCAAATAGCTGGCAAGAGTGGCGGAGCAGCGGACGCAGTACTCGATGGTCTTACAGGCATGGTTGTTCAGAATCCGACCGATATCGCCCAAGCGTCAAGCACGGTTGCCAGGTTGCTCGATGATGCGTTCTTGCGAAGTTTGATGAGCGTTGCTTCGCGTGAACGTGCGTTGAGCACCTTTGACTACAACGTGCTTGCGAAATCTTTGGCGCAGGTGCTTACAGTGGAGACACGATGAAAAATCTGCCAAGGATCAATCTGCTATTGACATCACTATTTTTTGTTGTAACCGCAGTGGCCGCAGTGGCATTTACGCCTGCCACTCGAACCATTGGTGTTGTGGTTGACCTGGCGTTGTTTGCTGTTGGGGTAGCCACATTTATTTGGGGATATTTTTCGGCAGTGCAACGTAGCCGAGTTGACGAAATCTCGGTGGCCTCGTTGTATTTCTTGAGTGGTCAGGTTGCAGATATACAAGTACAGAAGATCATGAATGGCTGTCTGATCGCTCAGCTCGTAATTGGACTTGCAGGAGCGATTGCGCGTTCGTCCACAGATGGAAAGGCGGGAAGCACCCTCGCTTTCGGCGTATTGGTTCCACTGCTTGGACTGGGCCTGAACGGCTTGTGGGCCAGCCAATTTGGAACCTTTACCCCTCGCGGGCAGTCCGATCGGCAAGGATAGAGGTCATGGTTGAATCTGGTTCCGAAGCTGTAGTCGTGTCGGCAAGCCTTGATGCGTGCTTTGCCATGACGATCGACTTCGAGAAGTATCCAGAATGGGCACATGATGTGAAGCAAGCAACAGTGCTTACGCGTGATGCAAGTGGTCGTCCAACTGTTGTCGAGTTTCGTGCATCAGCGCTTGGTCGCAGCACGCACTACACACTCGAGTATGACTATTCACACGCACCAAACAAATTGTCATGGCACATGTCTGATGGCGACATCATGCGTTCCATTGTTGGTTCTTACACATTTGAAACAGCAGGTGCGGGTACGAGAATTACGTATGACTTAGCGGTCGAACTCGTGATTCCTCTTCCTGGTTTTGTTAAGCGTCGCGCCGAGATGCGCATTTTGAGCACATTGAAAGAATTGAAGACGCGCATCGAATCGTGAAATGCGAATAGTGCAATGAAAATTGGCATCGATGTTGGCGGTACTAAGTGTCTCGGTGTTGTGATTGATGACAGTGGCAACGTCGTGCAGCAATTTCGTCTGCCAACACCTCATGCAGATGCGCTCTGCGACACGCTTGTCGAAATCGTTGCGCAACTCGGTGGTGCGTCGTCTCTTGGCATTGGTGTACCTGGACTGATTTCTCCTGAAGGCGTGATACGTGCGTCACCAAATTTGGTGGGAGCAAAAGAATTGCCTTTGCGTCAGATGGTCGAGGATCGTTTGGGTAAAAAGGTGTTGGTCGAAAACGATGCAACGTGTGCGGCACTCGGCGAATGGAAATTAGGTGCTGCTCAAGGTGCAACCGATGCATGGGTAATCACGCTGGGCACTGGAATCGGTGGTGGCTTTATTGCCGGATCGGTATTGCAGCGCGGTGCGCATGGTTTTGCTGGCGAGGTTGGACACATGGTTGTTGATCCAAGTGGCCCACTTTGTCCGTGTGGTCGCAATGGTTGTTGGGAGCGATATGCCTCCGGAAACGGATTGTCGTTTTTGGCAAGCGGCGAAAAGGGTGAAGACGTGTTGTCGCGCGCTAAAAATGGTGCAGCTGATGCAATTGATGTTGTTGACACATTTGCCAGGTGGGTCGCGCTTGGTCTTGTCAATCTGACCAACATGACCGATCCCGAAGTGATTGTCGTCGGTGGAGGAGTAATTGTTTCAGCGGATGTGGTGATGCCGCGGATTAGTCACTGGTTTGAGCAGTTGCTGTATTCACCGCAGCATCGTGCACATCCGCGACTCGTCGCTGCTCAACTGGGCGAGCAAGCGGGTGCTATCGGTGCTGCATTGCTCAACGAAATCGTCTAAGTAGTTACTTCGCGTCTTACGATTGCAAACCAACCGCCCAGTGCACACAATGAAAACAAGATCCACTGACCGACGTATCCGAGGTGAGGACCGTTACTAAAAGTTGGTTCGGCAATTCTTGACAAGGTTGCATCATCCGCGGGGGATGAAGTTTGCATCTCTAGATAAACATTGACAAGCGGAAAAGGCATCTGCTGTTGCAAACGCGTGATATCGATGCGTTGCACTTCGGTAAGCACCCCACTGGAAGCATCAGAAACAGCGCCAAGTCGCTTGGTCGATGAGGCGCGAAGGCGACCCTGCAATGTCACTTGTCCGTCGGGTGCGCCTAGTACCGATCCTCCGAGTGGAATAAAGCCTCTATTTACGAGGATCAATCGACCGTCAAGCAACTGCAATGGGGTGACAGGATCAAAGCCTGCACGACCACCTTGGGACACATTGGCAACCCGCAGGTCGTGACCATGCAAGTACATGCCAACAACCTGGACACTTCTCCATTCGGCATCGCTTGCAGAGGAGAATTCGCTGAGCACTTGCTCGAGCGGTTGCGTAGGGGTGTCGAAGCGCTCTATGAGTGTTGCATTAAAGGCGATTCGTTGGTGATAGCGATGCCACTGCCAGTTGGCGAGCATCAGCATGGTTGTGACAAGTGCGACGATCAGGAGATGAAAAGCCATCCACTTTGGTCGCAACAAAAACTTATACACGCAACACAACTTAGTGCGAGAGACGACTAGCGTAAACTTTTATGAACACGCTGATTTATGACGGAGATTGTGCCTTTTGTCTCCGTTGTGTGCAGTGGATGCAAAAACACTTCAAACGTGTTCCTCGAATTGTTGCTTGGCAACAAGCAGACCTTGCGCAGATGGGTCTCACTACCGAACAGTGTCAAACAGCAGTGCAGTGGGTGAGCGAAGACTCAAACCAAATTTTGAGTGCTCACAAAGCAGTCGCTCGAGTATGCAAAGACGCTGGTGGTTTGATCACTGTGGCTGGCTGGCTGATGTCAATGCCGGTTGTATCTCAGGTTGCGGGAATTGTGTATCGATGGGTGGCGCGCAATCGTCAAAAAATGCCAGGTGGCACTGCAGCATGTGCAATTGACTTTGAAAAGAAAAGCTAAATAGTTCGTTGCTCGTTTAATTGCTTCACGAGTTGGTCGAGACAAGACTGATCGCCTTCATACAAAAGTTCTCGATGCTGTAAGTCAGTTGAAGTCAGTGCAACAAGTGATTTCCACGATGCGTGCGGCATGCCGGTCGCAATTCGCAGCGCACGCATAAGTGCTGCTTGCGGGTTGGCGTCAAAGCTGTTTATCAACTCTTCTGCATCACGTTTTGTCAATGGGCGAGATGATTGCGCGGCTTTGATCTTGCGTTGCACGTAGGGTGAAAATATCTTTTGATACCGAATTTGCAGCTCAGGAATCTGCCAGTCATTACCAGTCACGCGAAGACGACAATTATCCGATCCGCAGGCACACTCAAACTCGTCATAGTTAGAAGCATCACTTGTCGCGTAGTCGTAGGTGAGTTCTTCGCCTGCTGATAGTTCGTGCATCGCGATGAGTTGTGTTGCGTTGCGTAGCCGGCAATTTGGAGAACACGAATGGTTGATGGAGTCACCAGATTCGCGCGATTCCGGACCGAGCACAAATTGGTCCGCATCAATTTGAATTGATCGACTGCGTTGCTCGAGTGGATGAGTTTCGAAGTTGATCCGATTTAGAATTGTTCCACCAAATGTGGCGACTATGGTGCCCGCTGGGATGGGGGCGATGGCAAAACTGCCAAATCCTTTTGGCGCGATTTCACGAGCCTCTGCGAGAGGTGAAAGATAATTGCGCATGCGACCCTCCGGTCGCGACCTGCATGGCCGCCCGAGTACACAGCACCAACTCCGCCCGCTGTGGTGCAACCACGATATCGGCAGGTATCGTTGATTGGGCAACATCGTCTCGGTCTGCTCGACCGGGCCGGTGGTGCACTACAAGTTGCATCAGGAGAGACCAATTGGTCCGGCAACCGGGGTCACGCCCACGGTGCCATCTCATCCGCAAGGATGGGAGATGT
>WLPO01000041.1 GCA_009698745.1 Actinomycetota bacterium | reverse complement strand
TGCTCATGCAGGCCTACTTCGTCAGCAACAACATCAAAGCCCGGCACAAGGCTTGCGCCAAGTGCCCCAAGCCCGCCTGCGAGCCCACCAGCCGCGCCACCACCAATGAGCAGCGATACATCAATGCCGTAGTCGCGCAAGTATGACTGTTGCAGTTGCTCAAGGCGCCCAGAGAGAAATTCGATCTGCACTGGAGTTGCGCCTTTTTGCGCACCAAATAATCTGGCGGCGTCTGCAAATAGTGCGCGTACATCGCAAGCCACAATAAATTCGGTTCCCCGAAGTCTGGCAGGTGTGCCGATTGCACGAATTGCTCCGAGGCCACCGTCGACAGTTGCCGAACCTCCAACACAGACGATTATTCGTTTGGCTCCATCGTTGAGTGCAGTGTCGATGAGCTGGCCTGTGCCGATTGTTGATGCAGCAATGACATCGTTCTTTTTGGCTCCGCCCACCAGCGAAAGCCCAGATGCACGTGCCATTTCGATAACCGCGGTGTCACCGGCAAGGCGCCACTGTGCCTCGACCGGCTGGCCGAGTGGGTCGGTCACGCGAGTCGTGCGGTTTGGTCCGCCAAGTGCATCTAGCGTGCCTTCGCCACCGTCTGCAATTGGCGCTTCAACACAATCAACACCCAATTCCCAACATGCATGACCGATTGCTGATGCAACCTGTGCTGCTGTAGCGGTGCCACGAAACTTGTCGACAGCCGCCAGCACTCGCATGTCGTACAGGATAGGCAACTTTGTGTTGGGTCGAAGGTCTACGATGAAATTGATGTATTTACGAGGAAGACTTCACTGGTCGCTTCTCGTTATTTCGGTGGTGAGCGGCGTCATCGCAGTATTGCTTTCTCGCGGTGGTGGAGAACCAAAGATTGTGGTGCCAACAACGGTTGAAACAACGATTCCCGCAGCCACAACGACCGTGTATGTAGAGCCTGTGTATTACACAATCGAACCAGGCGACTCACTGTTTGCCATTTCAAAGAAGTTCAACCTAAACATGGCCGAACTGATGAGCATTAACAACATCACCAACCCCGACAAGGTCAACGCTGGTGATGTGATTCAGCTGCCGGTGGCCACAGGTTTTGTTCCTGTTGCGCCGTCAACAACGATGAAGCCTTAGCCGCGTCGCGCGCGAACAATCTCGGCTATCTCGCGCATGATGCGAGCAATGTCAAAATCTTTTGGTGTGTACACCGCTGCAATGCCGATTGCACGCAGTGAGTCACGATCGTCTTCCGGAATGATGCCGCCAAGAATTACTGGGGCATCAACACCAAGCTTTTGCAATTCGTGCAAAACATCTGGAACGAGTTGCAAATGCGAACCGGACAAAATGGACAGACCAATCACATCGGGGTCTTCGTCTCGTGCAGATGCAGCAATTTGTGCTGGCGTGAGACGAATACCTGAATAGACAACTTCCATGCCCGAATCGCGTGCAGCAACCGCAATTTGTTCGGCGCCACTTGAGTGCCCATCAAGACCTGGCTTGGCAACCAAAAACTTTGGTGGACCACCGGGGATCGTGCGCACATACTCGGCTACGTCAGCCAGTTGGGCTGTGCGGCGGCCGGCCGCTGCACCAACGCCAGTTGGCGCACGGTATTCACCAAATACTTCTCGCAGCACCTGGCTCCACTCGCCAGTAGTGCCACCCGCTTTGGCCAGAGCAATCGAAGCATCCATCAAATTGGCTTTGCCGGTTGCCGCATTTCGCAATTGATCAAGTGCTTGACGAACATCTGCATCAACACGTTGTTTGCGCCATGCAGCGACGTCGTCAACAAGTTGTTGTTCGACAGTTTGATCAACCTTGAGGATGTTGTTCGCGCCGTCGAGAGGTGAAGGTGTTGATTCGGTGAAGCGATTGACGCCTACAACAACTTGCTCGCCAGATTCGATGCGACGAGTGCGATCGGCCATTGAAGACACGAGGCGACCTTTGAGCTCATCGACTGATTCAAATGCACCGCCGCGATCAAGAATCTCTTGCAACTCCGCCCAAGCGGCTTCGCGCAACTCGGCTGTGCGGGCCTCGACCACATGCGAGCCAGTAAAGATGTCTTCGTACTCAAGCAAATCTGTTTCGTATGCGAGCACTTGTTGCATGCGCAACGACCACTGTTGATCCCATGGACGGGGCAGTCCAAGCGCTTCGTTCCATGCTGGCAATTGCACGCTGCGTGCACGAGCGGACTTGGAAAGAGTGACGGCAAGCATCTCGAGCATGATGCGCTGCACATTGTTTTCTGGCTGCGCTTCGGTAAGACCGAGCGAATTGACTTGCACGCCATAACGAAAACGTCGAGCGCGTTCGTCGGTGATGCCGTAGCGCTCGCTGCCGATGCGATCCCACAACTCGGTGAAGGCTCGCATCTTGCACAGTTCTTCTACAAAACGAATGCCGGCGTTGACAAAAAATGAGATGCTCGCAAAAACCTGGGGAAACGCTTCGTCTGAGACCTGGCCGCTTGCGCGCACTGCATCCAAAATATCGATGGCATTGGCAAGTGAGAATGCAATCTCTTGCACTGGAGTAGCACCCACTTCTTGCAAGTGATACGAGCACACATTCATTGGGTTCCACTTCGGTGCGTTGACCGCACACCAAGCGATCATGTCGACGATGATGCGACGTGAAGCTGCGGGAGGAAAAATGAATGTTCCGCGTGATAAATACTCTTTGAGAATGTCGTTTTGTGTGGTGCCGCGCAACTCGTTTGCGGGTGTGCCTTGCTCGGCGGCATTGGCAACATATAACGCAAGCAACCATGCAGCAGTTGCGTTGATGGTCATCGATGTATTCATCTGACCAGGAGGAATCTGTTGCATCAGTGTGCGCATGTGGCCCAAGTGCACGACAGGTACGCCCACTTTGCCCACTTCGCCACGAGCAAGAATGTGATCTGGGTCGTAACCAGTCTGGGTTGGCAAGTCGAAGGCGATGGAAAGGCCGGTTTGACCTTTAGCAAGGTTTGTGCGGTACAACTCGTTGGAAGCTTCTGCAGTTGAATGCCCCGAATAGGTGCGGATCAGCCAAGGTTCGTCGCGGCGACTCATACGTCAAGGTTAGGGGTTGACGGCCTCGTCAAGACGATGCAGGTAATCGTCGCGGGGGATTTCCGTTGCGCCAAGAGTCTCGAGGTGGGGCGTGAGCCATTGCACGTCAAGCAATGACATCGCCGAATTGCGCATAGTCGCAACGAGGTGCATGAGTGCGATTTTGGATGCGTCTCGCTGGAGGTGAAACATGGACTCGCCGGCAAAGAGGCCGTTCACTCGCACACCGTATAAGCCCCCGATGAGTACGCCATTTTCGTCGAAGGTCTCAAAACTGTGGGCCCAACCCAGTTCGTGCAGCGTTAAGTATGCATCAATGATGTCTGTTGTTATCCACCCACCTTCACGATTGGGTACGGCACAACCGCGTATCACGCGTTCGAAACATGTATCGATACGAATGGAATATTTACTCGCACTACTGCGCATTGATCGAGTGATGCGTAATTGGTCGAGTGGAAGAATGCCACGCATCATTGGCGACCACCAACCCATCGCTGGTTTACTCAGGAATGGAAAGTCGTTTGCACTCGACATTGGGAATACACCGGTGCGGTATGCCTGAATGAGAGTTGCAGGCTCAAGATCTGCACCACGACCAACGATGTCTTGCTGTGGCCATTCAGTTGAAGGTGGAAAATTCCAAATTGACGGACCAAGCTCGACTGGTGTGTCATGCCAAGACGTCATACGCCACGGTACATCTGACGCAATGAGATCTAGTAAGTAAAGAATCCCTGCTTGGTCTTGCGGCCCAACTTGCCTTCTGCCAATAACTTTTTGAGAGAGTCGGCTGGCTCGAGATGGCTTTGCTTGAATTCGGTTTGGAGTGCATTAAGGATTGACACGGTGGTGTCAATGCCGATGAGGTCGAGCAAGGCAAAAGGGCCCATCGGGAAGTTGCAGCCACCCTTCATTGCCGTGTCGATGTCTTCCATGGAAGCTGTTTTGGCTTCGAGCATGTGTACTGCGTTATTGAGGTATGGAAACAACAATGCATTGACAATAAAACCTGCGCGGTCAACAACTTGTACAGGATCTTTTGCACATGCAGTTGCGAACGCTGTAGCAGCTGCGATGGTGTCGTCACTTGCCGTAACGGGACGGATCACTTCAACAAGCGACATCATTACAGCAGGGTTAAAAAAGTGAATTCCACAAACTTTGTCTGGGCGGTTTGTTGCTTGAGCCATTGCAACAACCGGCAATGTGCTGGTGTTCGTTGCAAGGATTGCTGAGGGCTTCACGATTTTGTCGAGTTGCGAAAACAGTTCTTGTTTTGGTGCGAGTTCCTCGAGGATTGATTCGATAACGAGGTCGCAATCAGCAAGTGCCGAAAGTTGGTCGGTGATGCTGATGTGCGACAAAATTTCTGTTCGCTGATCTTCTGTCATCTTTGACTTGGCAACTTGTTTTGCGAGATTGTTTTCAACCGAAGTGAGCATCGACTGTGCGCCAGCCATTGTGCGCGAGCGTACAACTACGTTGATGCCGGCGCGTGCAACGACTTCGGCAAGGCCAGAGCCCATGATGCCCGAGCCGCAAACGCCGACGAGCTGGGGAAGTGAAGATGGAGATGTAGTAGTCATGGCGTGCAACCGTAGTCAATAAACCGAGATATTTACCAACTGGTAACGAAAGAACCATCTGGGCTTTACCAGTCCTGATTAGGTTTGCCTGGTGATCAATACGGATGTAGACGGGACGGCCAATCATCCGAGGCGACTGATTGGTCTTGAGGCCGTTCACAACTTTCGCGACTTAGGTGGTTACCCGACCGAAGATGGACGAAGCACAAAGTGGAGAACGCTCTTTCGTGCGGACGGCCTGTACCGATTGCGGGGTGCAGATGACATGAGTCGCGTCAGGCAATTGGGTTTGAAATCGGTTATCGATTTGCGTACAGAGCGCGAACAGCGTGAACAGGGAATTTTTCCTACCGATGACATTGAAGTGACGTTTCATCATTTGTCGATCGTTGATGTGACGTGGTCGGATACTCAGACTCCAGTGTTCGATGATGAAGTTGAGTTTTTGGTGTGGGGATATCGCGACATGTTGGAAACTGGCTCGAGCCGATTTGCAGATGCAATGCATGTGCTTGCTCAAACCGAATCAATACCTGCGGTGTTTCATTGTGCTGCTGGCAAAGATCGCACTGGTGTACTTGCAGCATTGTTACTTTCGAGCCTCGGTGTGGATGACGCACACATTTGTGCCGACTATGGCCTGACACAGGATGCAATGCGTCGATCAATTGCGTGGTCGCAAGTGCATCGTCCCGAGCTAGCCCAACGTTATGCCACTATCCCCAAGGCATACTTGGCCGCCGACCCGCGAGCGATGCAAATTATTTTGACTGAGATTGCGAAACAATATGGTTCGGTGCGCAGTTTTGTACGCGAAATAGGAGTTACTGACGCAGCAATGAATGCGTTGGAAAAACTGTTACTCGAAAAACGCTAATTCGTTCAGCGAAACTAGCTGACGATGATTGTGACGCTGTCAATGATGAGGTCTTCAGTCGGAGGAACACCGTTGGCTGCAGGATCTGGGTTGGATGCTGCATTCATTGCGGGGATCGTTTGATCCAAACCATCTGTGACTTGACCAAACAATGTGTAGTTCGGCTTGAGAGCAGCACCGTTTTCGCCGGTGATAATGAAGAACTGACTGCCGTTGGTGTTTGGACCAGAGTTAGCCATTGCAATGGATCCAATTTTGTATTCTCCCTGCGCAGGAAGTTCATCGGCGAATGTATAACCCGGGCCACCCGTGCCAGTTGCGGTTGGGTCGCCACACTGCACAACAAAATCAGTTATGGCACGGTGACACTTGGTGCCATCAAAATATTTGTAGCGGGCGAGCAGAACAAAGCTGTTGGTGGCAAGAGGCGCTTTGATTGGGTCAAGAACAAATGAGAAGTCACCCTTATTTGTCAGGACGATCGCGGTGTAGGTTTTTCCATCTACGAGACACATCGGTGGAGCTTTTTCAAATTTGGAAACGCGAGTTTCCGACATATCTGCTGCTGGGCACGGAGTATCGCCGGTAATTTCACGACCTTCAAGTGTCGGTGCAACGGTGCTTCCACCCAAATCGACGACAGCCGTGGTGTCTGTTTGTGCAGTGGAGCTACCCGTGGTACCACCCGAAACACGAATGATCACAACAACTGCCACAATCACACCTACAACGGTGAGGGCACGAATGATGTTCTTGCGCACCTTTCGCTTTTGATCTGATTTGGCTAACTGGTCAAGCCTTTGGCGACGGTTTTCTTTTTTGCGAGTTCGTTTGTCAGTGCCCATAGTTTTAAAAGGATACTCGCGTAGAGGTAGCGTAAAGACCCTGTGGCGCTTCTTGTTCAAAAATATGGTGGCACTTCGGTTGCCGATCCAGACCGAATGCGCAACGTTGCACGCCGAATAGCAGACGCCAGAACCCAGGGTCACGACGTTGTTGCCGTTGTGTCGGCAATGGGTAAAGCCACTGACAATCTTGTTGAACTCGCTCGACAGGTTTCAAGCAATCCGCAAGGTCGCGAAATGGACATGTTGCTCACAACTGGTGAACGTATTTCGATGTCATTGTTGTGTATGGCATTGCACGATGTGGGTTGTGACGCAGTGAGTTTTACCGGAAGTCAAGTTGGCATCATCACCGATACATCTCACACCAAAGCAAAAATTTTGGAGATTAAGGGTGATCGAGTGCGCGAAGCATTACTTGCCGGCAAGGTTGCTGTTGTCGCAGGTTTTCAGGGTGTAAGTACCGACCGCGAGATCACGACACTTGGTCGTGGAGGTAGCGACACAACAGCAGTTGCACTTGCCGCAGCACTAAAAGCCGATGTGTGTGAGATCTATACCGACGTCACTGGTGTGTTTACCGCAGACCCGCGGCTGGTTTCGCAAGCAAGCAAAATTAAGCAATTGAGTTTTGATGAAATGCTCGAGATGGCTGGGGCAGGAAGCAGAGTTTTGGCACTGCGCTCAGTTGAGTTCGCGCGAAATCACAATGTGCCAATCCATGTTCGATCAAGTTTCACGTTAGAAGAAGGCACCTGGGTTCTTGGTGCCGACGACGAGAGGAAAACAAAAATGGAAGATCCAATTATTTCTGGAGTTGTTCACGATGTGGGCGAAGCCAAGATGACATTGCTTGGTGTGCCCGATCGCCCAGGCGTGTCGGCTCTCTTGTTTGAATCTCTCGCAAAGGCAAATGTCAACGTTGACATGATCGTGCAGAACACCTCAATTGATGGCACCACCGACATCTCGTTCACTCTTCCGGTTGGCGACATTGCAACAGCAGAGCCGATATTGGCAAACGTTGGCAAAGAAGTTGGGGCAAAGGGCATCAACAAGGACGAAAATATCGTCAAGCTGTCGTTGGTCGGTGCTGGAATGAAGTCAAGTCCTGGTGTGGCAGCGAAGATGTTTCGAGTCTTGGCCGACAACGGCGTCAACATCGAGATGATTTCAACTTCGACAATTCGTATTTCGGTTGTGGTCGAGCGATCCAAGCTGGAGACAGCAGTTCGAGCGTTGCACACAGCCTTTGGCTTAGACAGTGGTGAGGATTACTCAGCTCCATTGCCCGAACGCAAGTAGGTTGTAACAAATCATGATGAATCAGCGCGGTGCAAAAAAACGCGCCCAATTTGTACCCTGGCGAAGCGCCGGTAATCGCACCGAAACTGGTGGGTCTGCCGACGAGATTGTGCGCTCAACCGGATGGGTTTTTAACAATGAAACTGGCAGCGAACTCACGCTTGAAGAGTTTGTGGCCACAGGCGACAAAGAAGTAACGCGTTACATGCATCAATTTGGTTTTGACGCAGATCGACTTGCACCGTTGACCTTGCTTGAAATCGGTAGCGGAATTGGTCGAATGACTGCTTCATTTACAGAGCAATGCGCCAATGTAATTGCGGCTGATGTGGATGCTGCCTTTTTGGAGCGCTGTCGCGAGACTGTTGGTAAGCACGGACGTGCAGACAGACTGACAACGACACACGTGCAAGATGGCAGCACACTTGCACTTGCCAACGATTCGGTAGATATCGCATTTTCGTACATCACCTTGCAGCACTGTCAACGCAATGATGCTCTTGGTCTGTCGCGCGAAGCAGTGCGAGTCACGCGCTCTGGTGGAACCGTGCTTCTCAACTATCGCTCGTGGGTGATCAGCGATGTTTTTCTGATTCCAGCGGGAATCTTGGTTCGTTTGCTATGGCGCATGCCAGCAATCGGAAAACGAATTTCTGCGACGCGATGGGCAACACGATTTGGTTGGCAGGCAAACAGGTTGAGCCCCGATGAAGTATTGCAAGACATCATCGATCACAGTCAAAAATCATTGACAGATATCACGGTGTATCACTCTCCGTTTCAGGTGCGTCATGTTTCGCATTCCAATGTGCAAGTGAAGGTGTTGAAGCGAGTTAATCGCAGCCATTGGTGGCTCGTTGCTACTGTGCGTGGCGCATGACCGCACACCGACTCTCGATTGAAAATATTGAGCGTGCGGCACGCACGATTGACCCGGTCTTTTTGCATTCGCCGCAGTTCAACTGCGAACCGCTTTCTAGTGAGTTGGGCTGTGCGCTCACACTCAAAGTTGAAACCCCTAATCCCATCAGAAGCTTTAAAGGTCGTGGCGCAGACTTCTTTATGCAAGAAAATGCCGCTGCGCTGGCTGGGCGAGATCTTGTGTGTGCAACCGCGGGCAACTTTGGGCAAGCAATGGCTTTTGTGTGCAGAGCACACAAGCGCTCGTTGATTATTTATTGCGCGACCAATGCCAATCCTCTCAAAGTTGACCGGATGCGCTCGATGGGTGCAGATGTGCGCCAGATGGGTGACAATTTTGATGCGGCCAAAGAAAATGCCAAAAAGTTTTGTGCCGAGACTGGTGCATATTTTGTAGAAGACGGCCGTGACATTGCAATCTCTGAAGGCGCAGGATCTATAGCGGTTGAGTTGATGCAACAGCGCACGTTTGATGCCGTGCTTGTGCCGCTTGGAAACGGAGCTTTGATCGGCGGCGTTTCGCGATACATCAAACATGTAGCGCCCGATGTGCAAATCATTGGCGTTTCAAGTGCGACCGCCGATGCGATGGAAGCATCATGGCGCTCCGGAACTGTGATCGAACGAGCTTCTGCCAACACCATCGCTGACGGCATTGCAGTGCGCACCCCTGTGCCGGAGGCACTCAACGACATGAAAGGTCTTGTTGACGATGTGTTGTTGGTGTCGGAGGACGCGCTGAAGCGCGCAATGAAGTTGGTATTTGACAAGGCTGGATTGATCATTGAGCCAGCGGGAATTGCCGGAGTATCTGCGATTCTTGAACATGCCCATCTTAAAAAGATGCGCCTTGCCACAATTTTGTGCGGAAGCAACCTCACGCCGACACAAGTTAATGACTGGCTAATCGACAAGGTCTAACAACTAAACTGTTTCTATGCGCGTAGGACTAGTTGGAGCCACTGGAATGGTGGGAACCGTGATGCGACAGTTGCTGGCTGAGCGCAACTATCCAGTTGATGAACTGCGGATGTTTGCATCAGCGCGTTCTGCTGGCACATCCGTTGAATGGAACGAAAGAACAATCATCGTTGAAGATGCAACTACTGCTGACCCAAGCGGCATGGATGTTGTGCTGTTCTCGGCCGGAGCAACAACCTCTCGTGCACTTGCCGAAAAATATGCAAATGCTGGTGCGATGGTGATCGACAACTCGTCCGCGTGGCGCATGAACGACGATGTGCCGTTGATCGTTTCCGAAGTAAACCCTGGCGACGTTGCTGCTGCAAAGTTGGGCATTATTGCAAACCCAAACTGCACCACGATGGCTGCGATGCCGGTACTCAAAGCTCTACATGACGAAGCAACACTTGTACGCCTCATCGTCAGCACGTATCAGGCGGTGAGCGGTGCCGGTGTAGCTGGCGTTAGCGAATTGGAAAACCAGGTGCGTGAGGGTGTGGCAGATGCAGGCAAACTCACCTACGACGGTGAAGCAATCAAGTTTTCGAAACCAGAAAAGTTTTCGCAAACAATTGCATTTAATGTTTTGCCACTTGCTGGCTCAATGATGGATGACGGTTCGTTTGAAACCGACGAAGAGCAAAAGTTGCGTAATGAAAGTCGCAAGATCCTGCACATTCCAGACCTGCGTGTTTCGGGAACATGTGTGCGAGTGCCAGTGTTTAGTGGCCACTCGCTCAGCATCAACGCCGAGTTTGCGCATCCAATTACAGCCGAGCGTGCGCACGAGATCTTGGCGACAGCCCAAGGCGTAGTTGTGGCCGATGTGCCAACACCACTGATGGCTGCTGGCAAAGATCCAAGTTATGTCGGTCGCATTCGTCAAGACTCGAGTGTTGACGGCAACCATGGACTCGTGATGTTTATCTCTAATGACAATTTGCGTAAGGGCGCTGCACTCAATGCATTGCAGATTGCAGAACTACTAGTCAGATAGCAAAAAGCAAACGGCAAATAACTAGTTGTTGAATCCGCTCATTGCGAGCTGTGGGCGCTGCAACCAGTTGTCGGCAAGATAGTTTGCCTGACCGTCAATCACGTGAACGGTGTATGCATGACGGGGTTTGTCGCTCAAGTTTGGGCCAGATCGGTGTGGCAGTGTGCCATTGAGTAGTACGAGCGTGCCGCGCGGTGCCTCGAGAGGCACAAGACCCTCAGTTGGATATGGATCCTGGTCAAATACTTCGGTGATTGTTGCTGTGCGAGCAGCATTTAACTTTGAACGCGACTTGACGGGGATGCGGTGTCCGCCCGGCAATGCCCACATGCAACCATTTTCTGTTGTTGCATCGTCAATGGCAATCCAAAAACCAATCACACTCTGTGGCTCTGTCCACAGAAATGTGTGATCGGTGTGACTATTTACTTCGCCGCCGATGCGTGGTTGCTTAAATATGTACATCGACTGCAACAGCAACGGGTCAACAATTCCTACTTGCTGCGCGACGGCAGCCATTTGTGGTGTGCGGCTAAACGCGCTAAACACCGGGTCGAGATCGTGCATGGCATGTCCGAGTTTGTTGAGGCAAAGGTGTGCTTCAGAACGCAGCACACCGTGTTCATCAAAGGCATCCTTTTCAAAAAAGCAACGGATTTTGTCTCCGCTTGTCAAAAAGTATTCATCAGCAGCATGTTGTGCAGTGGAGTCTGCAGTGAAGATGGTGGCTTCCTGCGGCGACGGCACATTGTCCTTGGCAAGTTGCAATGCGCGTTCGCGCAGCGCCAGACATGCTGCGTCATCGACAAAATTTGGCAAGACCAAATATCCGTCGTCATTGAATGCCTGCAGTTGTTGAGGTGAAAGAATTTCTGGAGATGTTGTCATGAGCCGCTCGGATTTTCGAAGTTGGAATGCTCGGGAAATGCTGCTGGCAACAAGATACTCAGTGGAGTAGGTGTACCTTCAACATCGACCATCAAGTTTGCGCCACCATGTTCCCACAACAGTTGGCGGCAACGTCCGCACGGCGTGACATCGGTGTCATTGCCAACGCATGCAACGGCGATAATTCGTCCGCCGCCACCCATGTGGAGCGCCCCCAAGATTGCGCATTCCGCACACAGCGTGAGTCCGTACGACGCATTTTCTACGTTGCAACCAGAGATGATGCGACCATCGTCAATGAGTGCTGCTGCACCTACTCGAAACTTTGAGTATGGGGCGTATGAATGCTGCTGTGCTTCGCGGGCAGCAGCACGCAGTTTTTGCCAATCAATAGCTGGGGTTGTGGTGGCCATACACCAACACTAGTTGCGGGTGACTGACGCCAAAATTACTGGGGTCAGTTTGTTCACACGATCAACAACCGCAGTGGCATCGATATTGAGTGCCTTGCGATCGCGCACAACAACTTGTCCGTGAACAACCACTTGGCAGACATCGCCACGGCTCGCGGCAGCGACAATGGCAACATGCGGATCGAACACTGGTGTGAGAGACGGTGAGAAGGCATCGAGCACGACGAGGTCGGCATACTTACCAACTTCGAGTGAGCCAACGAGGTGATCAATGTGCAGTGCTTTGGCTCCGTTAATTGTGGCCATTCGCAATACATCGAGAGCAGGTAAAACAGTTGGGTCTGATGTAGCGGTTTTTTGTACGTACCCCGCAAGACGCATGGCGAGCCACAAGTCGATGTCATTGCCCGAAGCCGGACCGTCGGTACCAAGAGCAACATTGACGCCTTGCTTGTGCAACTCAACAATG
>WLPO01000040.1 GCA_009698745.1 Actinomycetota bacterium | reverse complement strand
GGCGCACCAAAACACATGGAGTGGTTTGCCGCATTCGGCATCATGGTCACACTTGTGTGGCTGTATATGGAAATTTTGCGCTTGCTCGCAAAAATGCGCGACCGCTAAGCGCGGCGTGCAGTTGGGTTGGCATTGAGCAAGTCTTGGCTCAACGGCGCACCCGTAATTTCATCTACAAAATACGTACCTGCGTCGAGGCGCTGTAGCGCTGTCTCGACATCGGTGAGGTCTTGATCGATCGAGTCGAGGTCAAGGGGTGACGAGGCTGGCGAGTTATTGCTCATGGTCAAGAGCATATGCGATTGCGCGTTTAACGGGCTAGGGTTTTGCGCCATGGCACCAAAACAAAAGCAATTTTCACAAGCCCCAGCAATGAGCATCGACCCAGCAAAGCGCTACACCGCAACGATGGAAACCACGCTCGGCACGATCGTGATCTCACTTGATCCAATCGCTGCACCAAAGACTGTCAACAACTTTGTGTTCCTTTCCGAACAGGGTTATTACGACGACGTCATTTTTCATCGCATCATCAACGGTTTCATGTGCCAAGGTGGCGACCCAGAAGGCAGTGGCCGCGGTGGCCCTGGCTACAAATTTGCTGACGAATTGCCAAAGCCAGGCAAGTACCAAATCGGTTCGCTCGCAATGGCCAATGCTGGTCCAAACACCAACGGTTCACAATTCTTCATCGTGAGCGGTCCAAGCGGTTGCAGTCTTCCACCTGCATACTCACTGTTTGGACAAGTAGTCAAAGGTCTCGAAGTGGTCGAAGCAATGCAAAATGTTGCAACAGGCTCAGGCGACCGACCAAAGACTGACGTGGTGATTAAGTCAGTCGCAATTACTGTCGCTGACTAACACTCGACCAGTAGCTCGCAATGGCTAAGCGGCTCGACACACTGTCGATCGCAGAAGCCAGAGCACTTGCACTTGCAGCACAAGGTTTTGACACGCCTCGACCTGCTGTCAAGGCAACACAACGACACGTCAATTCACTCATCAGTCGACTCGGAGTAATTCAGATCGATTCGGTCAATGTGTTGGTGCGCAGCCAAGAGTTGCCGTTGTTTTCGCGGCTCGGTAATCACGACCGCAACGCAATACCCAAGGCAACAGAGTCACAAAAGATTTTTGAATATTGGGGCCACGAAGCAGCGCATTTGCCGGTCGAGATACATCCACTGTTTCGTTGGAAGATGGAAGCAGCGCGCCTGGGCAAAGCACGCCACTGGGGTCTCACCAGTTTTTATGACGACAACAGGGTGTTCGTGAAGCGCATGTTGAAGCATGTCGAAACAAGCGGCCCAACAACTGCGCGCGAACTTTCGACTCGCACTGAAAAGCGTGGCGCAGACAAAAAGACGTGGTGGGACTGGGACGAGTCTAAAACTGCACTCGAATATCTGTTTCTCACTGGCCAATTGATGTCGCGTGGACGGGGCACAGACTTCGCGCGCATTTACGACACACCCGAGCGAGTGTTGCCAGCAAATATTTTGGATGCACCTGCACCAACCGAGCACGATGCGCGCAAGCAATTACTTGTGCATTCGGCTATTGCGCAAGGTGTTGCAACTGCTTCCGACTTGGCCGACTATTACCGACAAAAGCCAGCAGCAGTCAAGACATTGCTCGCCGAATTGCTAGAAGAAGGCGAGTTGCGCGCAGTTGCTGTTGAAGGTTGGGCAGAGAAAGCATTCGTGCATCGCAGCGCCAAACTGCCCAAGCAACTTCACGCCACCGCGCTACTTTCACCGTTTGACTCACTCGTGTGGTGCCGACCACGCAACGAGCGGTTGTTTAATTTTCATTACCGCATCGAGATTTATACGCCAAAAGAAAAGCGAAAGTTCGGCTACTACGTATTGCCATTCATGATGAATGGCCAAATGGTTGGCAGGGTTGACTTGAAAGCTGACCGTGCCAATTCGAAGCTCTTGGTGCACAGCGTGCACACCGAAAAGGGAATTAAGCGCTCGACGATCAATGACGCGTTACACACTGAACTACACGCAATGGGATTGTGGCTCGGACTCGACAAAGTTGTAAATAGCCGTTGGTAGCCTGTAGCGCGTGAAACCAATCATCGCCATTGCCGGTCGCGTTGGCCCCGCCAGCCGTGTGTCGCGCAGTGCGGTGCACTTTGCTGGCGATGTATATACGAATGCAGTGCTGCGTGCAGGTGGCGAGCCAGCAATTGTGGTGCCACAACAATTGACCGACGAAGATGCCGACGAACTTATGGCGCGCTTCGATGGGCTGATCTTGATGGGCGGCGGTGACGTAGACCCAACGTTGTATGGGCAAGAACCAAGTGTGTATGTGTATGGCATCTTGACCGAGCAAGACATTTTTGAATCAACAATGGTTAAGGCTGCAATTCGCATGGGTAAGCCAGTGCTCGCCATTTGCCGAGGGTTGCAGATCACCAATGTCGCGCTTGGCGGAACTTTGGTACAAGAAATTGCAACGTTGCCAAATGCGGATGCCCAGGTATTACACAAGCCAGACAACTTTCCTGAAGGTGCACCATTTGCAGTGCACGAAGTACACATTGCCGAAGGAAGCAGATTGGCGAACGCCTTAGGTGCAACATCATTGCGTGGCGCATCATTCCATCACCAAATTGTTGACCAAGTTGCCCCAGGTTGCGTTGCTGTTGCGTGGGCAGAAGATGGATTACTCGAAGGAATTGAACACACTGATCATTGGTTGGTCGGTGTGCAATGGCATCCAGAAGACACCGCGCACGAAGATGCTATTCAGCAGAATTTGTATGACGCGTTTATTGCTCAGGCCATCGTGTCTTCGTCAACCGCTTTGCGATAAGGCGATGTTGGCTCAGTAATCCAGCGAAATGCTTTGGTGATGCCGGAGCCAAGTGGTCGCAAGGCAAAGCGCTCGGTGAGCGGCAGATAAGGAATGCGCAACATTGGGCGCGACCATGCTGGAAGCGTTGCGGCCGTCGCAGCAACAAGTGCGTAATACGCAGCTCGCGCAGGAATAGGAAGCGGTGGCTGGAACATCAAGTATTTGAGTGCGTCACGCGACTCTGCCGTGCTCATCAGTTCATCTTGGAATGAGAGCAATTGCTCGCTCAGTTCGCGTTCGGTTGTGGGAGGGTTTGGCACGTCGAGCTTTGCGGCGATGATCGCCATGTCGGCAACATAACCATCGCGGCCGGCTTGATCGAATGGCTCTTTGCCATAGCGCTGGTGCGAGGTGAGGAAGCTGTCGACTTCGACAACATGCACCCAACGCAGCAGGTGCGGGTCATTTGCCGAGTACGGTCTGCCGTCGCTCGCAGTGCCGTTAACGAAACCATGAACGTGTTTGATGCGATCAATAATCTTTTGAGCTTCATCTGCTGGACCAAATGTTGTTGATGCCAAGAAGTCTGCAGTGCGTTGCAATCGACCCCAAGGATCAGTCTTGTAATTGGAATGATTGGCTACGCCAGCCATTGCGAGTGGGTGCAATGTCTGAATCATGAGTGAGCGAAGACCACCGATAAACATTGAGGCATCGGAATGCACGCGTCGCACGGGACGATCTTCGTCAAACCATCGTGGACCAGGTGTGTCCATCAGTTCTTGAGCGCGGGCATCACCGTCTGGGCCAATGACGCGAGTGCGCAATGCACCACCAAGTGAGTCGCGCACAGTAGTGATGAGTTCGGTGACTGCGGGGATTTTGGTGATTCGCTGATCAATTGTTGCCACGTATCTATCGTGCCATCAAACAGATCAAACCACACGAATTGGATGCCGAGTAATGTGGGTTCGTGACGACAAACACTGAATCCGCCATGCCGAAATGGGTACCTCGTGCAATTGTGGTTTTTTGGCTCGGGTTTTTGGGCGCATTGGTTGCGCGCGAATTGTTTCATCAGTTATCAAGCTTTGTTTTGCTGTTGTTGGTCTCGATGTTTCTGGCACTGGCCATTGAGCCTGGTGTTAATCGGTTGGCACGACGAGGTTGGCGCAGGGGTAGCGGAACGGCTCTGATCTTGTTTGGCGTTCTTGCATTTAGCGTGTTTTTTATCGGCGCAATCGGCACGTTGGTGGGTAGCCAGATTGCCGATGTGCTGACTAATAGCAAAACTTATGTCAATGACACTGTCGACTTTATTAACAACACTTTTAACACCCATATTGACCCAGCAGAAGTGAACGCTTCAATCGCCAAGCCGGATGGTCCAGTACAGACGTTTATTAATAATCAGCGTGGCCGAGCAGTCAGCTTGTCGACTAGTGCTCTTGGAGTTTTGTTTCAACTGTTATCAGTGTCGTTGTTTACGTTTTATCTCGTTGCAGATGGACCAAAGATGCGCCGGGCGATATGCAGCAGATTGCCGGAGGCAAAACAACGCACCGTGTTGAAGACATGGGATTTGGCAATTGAAAAAACTGGTGGATATTTGTATTCACGCGCGTTACTTGCATTGATTTCAGCGTTCTTCCATTGGATTGCATTTCAGGCAATTGGTACACCTGCTCCTGTGGCGATGGCGTTGTGGGTTGGCATCGTTTCACAATTCTTGCCAGTTGTTGGAACGTACTTGGCTGGTGTGTTGCCACTATTGCTGACATTCCTTGACTCACCGATTAAGGCGCTGTTTGTGGTTGGATTTATTTTGATCTATCAACAACTCGAAAATTATTTGTTTGCACCGCGCATCACTGCACGCACACTAAAAGTGCACGCGGCAATTGCTTTTGGCGCAGCCATGTTGGGTGGTGCAGTTCTTGGACCACTGGGTGCTGTGATTGCACTGCCGGCTTCAGCAATGATTCAAGCACTTGCAAGTAGCTGGGGCACACGCCACGATGTGATTGATGACGAGCTAGTGCGCGTTGTTGAAAAACCTGTGCGCCAAAAGCGAGTGCGTCAAAGTCGCAAGAAGAACTAGAAAGACTTAGGCGTTGGCGGCGAGAACTTCGCCGTCGTGCCAAGATTCGCCACTTGCAACTGCATTCGCTGCGCGTTGCAAACGAAGCGCATCAAGCGGTTTGATGATCCAACCATTTGCACCACTACGTCGTGCCAAATGCACATCAGCTTTTCGATCGAGCAACATCAACACTGGAACATGCGGTATACGATGGTCACTGTGATCAAGACGAAGGTTCATCGTGACAGCCATCGCGCCCATAGAACCTATTTGCAAGTCAAGAACAGCGAGATCTGGAGTGCGAGTTGCAATGGCTTCTGGCACATCACGACCATTGCGGCATACAGTAAATGACGTGTCGGGCGAGCCAAGTGCTGCAAGAACCTCGTCAAGAACCCATTGGGCGTCTGTGGCCAGCAAGATATGCACGTGAGGAATCTTAGCGTTTGATGCAGATACCGTAAGTTGTTCGGAAGTACTTGTTGTGCAATAAATGATATATATGACCCCCGGAGGATCTGTTGCTGAAGTTTTCGAAAACGGTGCGCGTAGGTGCAGTTGCACTCATCATTGGGGCAGCAGGGTTATCAATGAACGCAGGTGCATCTGCGGAGTCGACGCCATCTGCCGATCAGCTTGCACCTGTTGACGTGGTGGCAGTCAGTGGACTGCTCGACGATGTCGTTGTGGCAGAGATCGAGGCCGCTATTGATAGATCGTCCACCAATGGCGCACAAGCAATTGTGTTGCAAGTGAATTCGCGTGGTGCAGTTGTCTCTCGTGAGCGCATGGCGCAAGTGCTCGAAAAGATTTCGTCAGCAAAAATTCCGGTTGCGGTGTGGGTAGGGCCAACAGGTGCACGTGCTTACGGACTTTCGGCGCAAATGTTGGCCGTAGCCGACGTAACAGCGATGGCACCTGGCGCACGCATCGGGCACAGCGGAGACTTGTTGAGTGTGGGTGGCTCGCAATTGAGCTTCGGATCGGCTGACTCTCAGTTGAAAAGCTCGAGTGTTGGTTTTAGTGATGCTCGCAAGCTTGGTGTGCTCAAAAATGTTGGCACTGACGAAGGCGTGCCTGTCGTACGCAATATGTTGTTTGCGCTTGATGGTTTAACAATTGATGGGCAAACTCTAGACACTGTTGTTGAGTCGCTCGACTCGAGTGGGTTGGTTGTGCGTGATGCGACAACAGTCCGTTTTTTTAAGCTCGGAGTTGTTGGACAGTTGATGCACACAGTTGCTAGCCCACCAGTTGCGTACTTATTGTTCGCTATCGGTTTGTCGCTCTTGATATTTGAGTTCTTCACAGCAGGCATTGGCATCGCAGGTTTTGTAGGTGCGGTGTGTTTGGTGCTCGGCGTGTATGGACTTGCGGCACTGCCAGTACACCTTTGGGCGGTTGCGCTAATTGTGCTTTCGGTCTTTGCATTTGCAATTGACGTGCAGGTGGGCGTACCAAGATTGTGGACTGGTATTGGGCTTGGACTTTTCACAATTGCTTCGCTCACGTTGTATCAGCCGGTTGACGGAAGTTCGATGCGGATGTCGTGGCTTACGTTGGTCTGCGGTATTGCGATGATGACACTTGCGTTCATTGTGGGTATGCCATCGATGGTGCGCACGCGTTTTGCAACTCCAACCATTGGTCGTGAATGGATGATCGGCATGGAAGGCATCGCGCAATCTGATATCTCGCCTGAAGGAATTGTGATTGTGCAGAGTGCGCAATGGCATGCTCGTACCAATAGGTCAACACCTCTACTGCAAGGCGCGGCGTGCAGGGTTGCTGCGATAGATGGCATCACGCTTGAAGTTGAACCACTCGAAGGTGCGGCACGCGACTATCGAGAGATGCGCAAACCTGCTAATGAGTAACGATTCGTCGGCACGCAGAACAGCTGCCGAAGTAGCGCCACTTCAACCGCTCGACTGGCTCTTATTGCTCACACCTGGCGTTGTGTGGGGCTCGTCGTTTTATTTCATCTCGATTGCATTGCACTCTTTTGCGCCAGGCATGATCACGCCAATGCGCGTTGTGCTTGGTTGCATCACCTTGACTTTTGTACCTGGCGTTCGTGCCCCAGTGCCGCGCAGTGCATGGCGCAATATTGTGCTGCTTGCACTTGTTTGGCTCGCGGTTCCGCTCGCTGTGTTTCCTTTCGCCGAACAGCACGTGTCGAGCAGTGTGACGGGCATGCTCAACGGCGCAACACCTCTGTTCGTGGCGATGGTTGCAGGAGTAATTGCGAGGCGGTTACCACCGCGTGGACAGATTGTTGGACTCGCAATTGGATGTATTGGAGTGGTGTTGATTGCATTGCCAAGTATTCGTGAAGGTTCGTCGAGTTCATTTGGTGTTGCGCTGATTATTGGTGCGTTGATGTTGTACGGGTTTGCACTCAATATTGCGAGCCCACTACAGCAACAGTTTGGTGCGCTTCCGGTGTTATGGCGCGCAGAGATAGTTGCAGTCGTGATGCTTGCACCGCTTGGCATCTATTCGACTCTGAACAACGATCGACCATTTGAATGGTCTGCACTTGCAGCAGTGTTGGCGCTCGGTGTTCTTGGCACCGCAGTTGCGCATTATGCAATGGTGATGCTCGCTGGTCGTATTGGATCAACGCGTGCAGCAGCAAGTTTGTATTTGATGCCTGCAGTTTCACTAGCTCTTGGTGTTGTAGTGAATAACGAAGACGTAGCGCCGCTCGCAATTGCTGGCAGTGGAGTAGCCGTACTTGGTGCTTACGTTTTGAGCCGTAGCCGCCGAAAAATGGCCTAACAAACTTTAGAGTTTTGCGCCTGCAATGCGTACGTCATCGCGGCGGCGAGTAAAGCCAGTTATGTCTAAATGATTGATCAGAGGTAGCGCATACTTGCGCGACACTCCGAGGTGTTCGCGAAATTGGGCAACGGTAAAACCCTGTGGGTTGACTACCAATAACTGGCGCGCTGCAGCAACTGCGTAATCAATTGCAGATGAGTGAAAATACAACTCATCGCAGTGCACGAATATTCCGCGCTGCACGAGTTGGCGAACGATTGCCTTGTCAATAGATGCGCTATCTGGTGGTGTGCAACCCGCATCTGCAAACTGTTTCACCAGTGGATGCGATGCGACATCGTTTGCGTCGGCGCTACGAGCACGACCATCACGCACAGTGACATTTGTAAGCGTTGGTAATACGAGTCGTTGATGTGTTTTGAGAGTTGCCACATCGACGCCAAGGTCATTCGATGCAACTATGAGTGCCACAACTTCGCTGCTCACTTCAGCGAGATTGTCATTGGTGGTAACCCAGCCATCAAGTGCCTGCTCAACTTCGGATATATCAACGTTGCGTCCTACGAGCAGTTGCAACTGAGGCAATTGCACCCAGCCGCGCTCGGCGACTACTCGCGAAATCTTCTTATTGGGCTTGGCCTTTGAGGAGCGCAATATTGGCTGGATGTCGAGCACTTCGCCACCACCGATGGTTTCATCGCGGCCTGATTCGCGCAGGATAAAACGATCACCCGGTACAAGTGGAAGCGTGTCGGGTAGTGCAACGCGAATAAAACCTTTTTCACCGCTCTGGATGTTTGTTGAACCGATGGGGTGCAACACGACTTTGATTTCTCGTGAGCCGACATACATCATGTAACTTCCGCGTTTCGAAACCGCATGTTCGATAGAAGCCAAAACTTGTAGCGACGCGTCAAATTTGTTGGTGCCAAGCCATTGACCATCAACAACTGCAACGTCGCCTCTATTTACATCGGCGTGGTCAATGCCCGTGAGGTTGAGGGCGCAACGGTTACCCGCTTCAAGCGTGTTGAGCGATACTCCGTTGGACTGAATGCCACGAACTTTGACAGCAGTGTTTGATGGCTGCAGCACGAGTTCGTCGCCAAGGCTGAGTGGCGAACCCGTGAGTGTGCCCGTGATGACCGTGCCAGAACCTTTTGCTGCAAATGCACGGTCAACCCAAATGCG
The DNA here is from genome assembly GCA_009698745.1 of Actinomycetota bacterium. GTDB lineage: Bacteria > Actinomycetota > Acidimicrobiia > Acidimicrobiales > Ilumatobacteraceae > UBA3006. Next base: position 3,811 of record WLPO01000040.1, on the reverse strand, counting down.
GGGTCGGTGCGTGTTGACAACTGGTGGCAGCGATGTGATTACATCGTTGATTGTGTTGCGCAGTACTTCGAGCGTTGAAGAATCATGAATCGAAACCTGCACAACCGGCGCATCTTCGAGAAATGTAGAACGCACATGGCGCTGCACACTGTCGATCGTGAGCGCTAAGGCCTCTGCATCGACCAAATCAGTTTTGGTCAGCACAATGAGGCCAGTTGTGATGCCAATTGCATCAAGAATGCGCAAGTGTTCTTCGGTTTGTGGTTTCCAACCTTCGTTTGCGGCAATCACAAACATGCATGCTTCAATACCGCCAATGCCGGCAAGCATGTTGCGCAAGAAACGCACGTGGCCGGGTACGTCAATGAAACCGATCTGTTGATCGCCAATTTGGGTGAATGCAAAACCAAGATCGATGGTGAGCCCACGGCGTTTCTCTTCTTCCCAACGATCTGGGTCGGTACCGGTGAGGGCTTGGACGAGTGATGATTTGCCGTGATCGACATGGCCGGCTGTGGCAATAATGCGCATGTCTGTTTACCGAGTTGGTAATGACTTGAGTGCTGCAATCAACTCGTCATCATCGTGTACAAAACACGAACGCATGTCGAGCACGGTATTACTTTCAACGACACGTGCGATGACTGGAAGAGTTCGTTTGCGCAATGTTGCGAGATGATTGCCTATAACCGCAATACCGACAGACGGAATTGATGCGCCAGGTGTTGAACCAGCGCCAGGAAGAGCAGCGGTATTGACAAGTTGTCCGACACCCGAGGCGTCGACGATGCGCTGTGCACGAATGCGCAGTTCGTCAACAGTTGTAGTTGCCATTGCCCAGAATGGAATGTCGGAGGTAACACGTTTGTCGAGATAGGCAAGTGCTACATCTTGCAATGCAGAAATAACGAGTGCGCCTGGGCGTAGCGCGCGAGCAAGTGGGTGAACACTGCATTTTGCAATGAGGTCTGCATTGCCCGCGATGATGCCGCACTGTGGACCACCCATGAGTTTGTCGCCACTAAATGTGACGAGGGATGCGCCTGCTTGCAATGCTTGCTTTGCTGCTGGCTCGCCAGCCAACCAACTTGGGGTTGGTCCATTGAGCCAAGGACAGGTTTCATCGATCAACCCTGAACCGATGTCGGCAACAACAGGCACACCGAGAGTCGCAAGTTGACTCACCGGAGTTTCTTCTACAAAACCATTGACGCTGAAATTGGATGGGTGAATTTTGAGAAGTAGTGCTATGTCGTTCTTACGAGAGTCGACAGCTTTTGCATAGTCGCGCAAGCGTGTGCGATTTGTTGTGCCTACATCGACAAGTCGTGCACCACTTTGCTCGAGCACGTCAGGAATTCGAAACCCTCCACCGATCTCGACAGATTCACCACGGGACACGGCAACATCTCGTCCATCTGCAAGTGCGCCAAGTACAAGCATGATTGCTGCAGCATTGTTGTTGACAACAAGCGCGGCCTCTGCGCCACACAATGCGGCTATCAGGCTGCCGATAGATCGTTGACGCGAACCGCGTTCACCCGTTGCAAGATCAAACTCAAGAGTTGACGACCTGGCTTGTCGTGAAAAGTTGATTGGTGCCCGACCAAGATTTGTGTGCAGCAGGACACCCGTGGCATTGACTACATCGCGCAACAAACTGGTGTGAAATTCGGCGGCGAGCCGGTCGGCATCTGCGGGGTTGCCAGCCGCAATGGCTGATCTTGCGCAATCCACAAGCACCGCATGGGGCAAGTCGTGGCGCACCGCCAAGTCACGCGCGAGGGCATCGACCGATGGTGGGCGCTGTGAGTCGTGTGGATTCACGCCTTGCAACCTACTGTCATATAGATGAATGCCGACAGGTCAGATGCAAAAAACGACTTTGACCCGCTTTCTGTGCCCGTACGCCCAGCCGCCACGGTGATGTTGGTGCGCGACCATCCATTAAATGGGCTTGAGGTTTTTATGTTGCAGCGCACTTTGCAGGCTGTGTTTGCGAAGGGCATGTACGTGTTTCCAGGCGGGCGAGTAGACGCAGTCGACAATGGTCATGAATTGGAATCGGTATGCGATGGTTTGAACGACTCAGAGGCCAGTGCATTGCTGGGCGTTCCTGCAGGTGGGCTTGCTTACTGGGTCGCAGCAATTCGCGAATGTTTTGAAGAAGCTGGCGTATTACTCGCACGATCAACCGAAACCAATGACGTTGTGCGATTTGATGATGAAGCAAAAGTTGGTCGCTTTAATGTTGCGCGCCACGCAGTGCATGACGGCATGTTGTCGCTCATCGAATTGTGCGCACAAGAACAATTGCGTTTAGTCACTGACAATATTCACTATGTGAGCCACTGGATCACACCTGTTGGCGAGCCGCGCAGATTTGATACGAGGTTTTTTATTGCGCGAGCACCTGATGCGCAAGAACCTTTGCATGACGACAACGAAACGATTGCGAGTTTGTGGGTTGCCCCAACCGAAGCACTAGCAATGCACAAGCGCGGTGAGTTAGCGATGATTCCACCAACCACAAGCAACCTGGAGTTTTTGGTGCCGCACGCAACTGCCGATGAAGCGCTGCAGGCATCAATGAAGATTGGCATGCCAACAACAATTTTGCCGCAGATAAAAACCAACGCAGATGGCAAAGTGATTGGTATTTCGATGCCAGGCGACGCCGACTATGTCAATTAACGAGCGTAAATCAACGAACGTCAACTAACAATCGTCAATTAATTGCGTTTACTAATTGCAACCTGCACGGCTTCTGGGTCGCGCGCAGTGCAGCCACCCATTTCGGTTACAGGAACCGTGGTGTTCATGATGTTGGCAGCAATTGCAAGAAACGCCTGGGCTGCCGGACCAGTCGATGTCAACACGATTGGCTCACCGGTATCTCCACCGTTAGCCACTGCTGCTTCGATGGGAACTTGACCTAGCAATACGGCGCCGATTTCGTCGGCAAGTGTTTGTCCGCCGCCTTGACCGAAGAGTGGGTACGACTCGCCGTGCTCGCAGGTGAACGCACTCATGTTTTCGATCACGCCAGCGACGCGCAAGAAACTACGTCTCGCCATGTCGGCAGCGCGGATTGCGACTTTTTGAGCAGACACCGATGGAGTGGTGACGATGACAAGGTCGGTGCGCGGCAACATGCGAGCAAGACCCATCTGCACATCGCCAGTGCCCGGTGGCATGTCAATGAGTAGGTAATCGAGTTCGCCCCAGTGCACGTCGTTGAGAAATTGTTCAACAGCTTTGGTGAGCATGAGTCCACGCCACATCAATGCCGTGCTTTCGTCTTCAACGAGCATTCCTGTTGACACGACTTTGAGTAAACCTTTTCCGACCACCCGCTCGTTTGGAATCATTCGTGGCTTCTCGATGCCGTCAATGCGACGAGCTTCGAGACGGTCAGAGATTCCGAGCATGCGTGGAATTGAAAAACCCCAAATATCAGCGTCGAGTACCCCAACGGTGTGGCCAACACTCGCGAGTGCTGCTGCCAAGTTGACCGTGACAGAACTTTTACCGACGCCGCCCTTGCCACTCGCAATTGCCAAGATGCGTGTGTTGAGAGGAATCTGTGTGTCGGGTGCTTGCTCGCGAGCATTCCAACGCGCGCGCGTCATCACTGCTGTGCGCTCATCGGCTGTCATCTCGCCCCAGTCGATAGTCACTTTGGTTACACCTGGGTGCGTTTCAAGCCGCGACTCGATGTCTTTTTTAATCTGCACTCGCAGTGGGCAACCCTTAATAGTGAGCTTCATGGCGATCGCAACGACGCCGTCAGCAGAAATTGATTCGACTG
>WLPO01000004.1 GCA_009698745.1 Actinomycetota bacterium | reverse complement strand
GTTGGCGAGCGTCTTGGACGAAGGCTCACCGAGGGCTGATCTTTTATGTCAACAGATTTTTATGAACTACTTGGTGTTTCTCGTGGTGCTGATGCCGACGAAATAAAGCGCGCGTATCGCAAACGAGCTCGCGAGTTGCATCCAGACGCAAACCCTGGAAACGCCGAAGCCGAATCAAAATTCAAAGAAGTATCTCACGCGTACGAAGTACTGTCCGACTCGGACAAGCGTGCGCGCTACGACCAGTTTGGCGAAGCGGGAGTCGGGGGTCGTGGCAATGCTGGTAATCCATTTGGTGGCGGAAGCGCCGGTGGATTTGGTGACATCTTCGAAGCATTTTTTGGTGGCGGCTCGCCATTCGGTGGCGGTGGACAGCGACAACAGTCGGGCCCGCCTCGAGGTCAGGACGTTGAAGTTGTCGCCGACATTTCTTTTGAAGACGCAGTCTTTGGGTGCACTACCGATGTGCAGATGCGTTCTGCGATTCGCTGCGACGAATGCGAAGGTAGCGGAGCCAAAAAGGGAACATCTGCAAAGACTTGTGCAGAGTGCGGCGGCGCTGGGCAAGTACGGCGAGTTCGTCAGAGCATGCTTGGCCAAATGGTGACTGCGGCGCCGTGTGGTCGATGCAGTGGGATGGGTCAAATCATTGATGCACCTTGCTCACCATGCAGGGGTGATGGCCGAATCATTAAGGATGTGGAGCACACAGTCGAAGTGCCTGCGGGTATCAGTACCGGTCAAACATTGCGCGTCAGTGGGCGTGGTGCTGTGGGTATTCGTGGTGGTGGTGCAGGGGATTTGTATGTGCATGTCCGCGTAGCCGAGCACGAGACTTATCGTCGTGAAGAAGACGATCTCGTGACCGATGTTGTTATTTCGATTGCGCAGGCCGCACTTGGTACTCACTTGGTGTTGAGCACGCTTGATGGCGATGAAGATTTGGTAATTCCTCCAGGCGTGCAGCAAGGACGTGAGTTTCTGCTCAAGGGTCGCGGAGTACCGCATCTCAACCAGGGTGCACGCAATAAGGGCCGTGGAAACTTGCGTGCGCAAATTGTGATTGCGGTGCCAACCAAACTCAGCGATGATGAGCGCGATCTACTGGCTCGATATGCCGAGTCTCGCGGCGAGCATGTCACGCAGTCGGCTTCCAAATTGAAAGCCAAGATCAAGTCAGCATTTTTGTGATCGAAACACTTCGCCGAAGTGCTGCTCACGTTTTTGTTCAGTCACTAGAAACACTTGCTCTCAGCACTGATGATCAACATCATCTGCTCAAAGTTCTCAGGGTCAAATCGACCGATCAAATCACAGTGAGCAATGGCGTCGGAGCATGGATCACAGCAACACTGAGCAAAGACGGTGACGTACGTGCGACTAGTGAATTGTTTGTTGTTGAGCCACCAAAGTGGTCGTTGAGTATTGCGTTTGCTCCAGTAAAGGGTGAAAAGCCAGAACTTATTGTGCAGAAGCTCACCGAACTGGGAATCGATGAGATCATTCCGTTGGCTCCAACTGCTCGGTCGGTTGTTCGGTGGGATGCTGCTAAAGCGGAAAAGCAAACAGGCAGATTGCAACGAGTAGCGGATGAAGCTTCAATGCAAAGTCGAAGAGTTTGGCTTCCCGTTGTGCACCCGGTTACTCAACTTGCAGATTTGGTGTCACGCGCTGAAGTCGCATTTGCAGAGCCAGGTGGAGTAGAGGTAGCGGCTGTGCATCGAACGATTGTTGTTGGTCCGGAGGGCGGTTTTGCCCCCGACGAATTCGTGGGGTCGGTCAATCGAGTCTCCCTCGGAGAATCCGTGTTGAGAGCTGAAACTGCTGCAATAGTTGCAGGTGCGTTGATGACTCGATGTCGAAGGGGTGAGATGTGAATACACCAGCAAATGACCCACTTGACGAACAGTCATACGCACGCTTGGTAGGCGAGAGATTGCGCAGTATTCGCCAACAGAAGAACTTGTCGCTCAATGAAGTTGAGACTTCAACTCAGCAGGAGTTCAAGGCGTCGGTAATGGGCGCATATGAGCGTGGTGAACGTGTGATCAGCGTGCTGCGGCTCGAACGCTTGGCGCGCTTTTATGGCGTAACAGTTGATCAGCTGTTGCCTCGCGACAAGCAACGCGAAGATTCGGCCCAGCCAGGTGTGGTTGCACCTAAGAAATTGCGCATAGATGTCGCCAAATTGTCGACTCGTGAAGGTGATCAATTCAAGATGCTGGAGCGACTTTTGCGCATGATTCAGGTTCAGCGGCAAGACTTCAACGGCAAGGTCATCACTGTTCGTGCTAACGACACACGGGCAATTGCGGTCATGCTCGATGTGAGCATTGACGATGTGGGAACCAAGTTGGCCGAACTCGACTTGCTGTTTGTGCCGCCCAATGCAACTTGATGCTTCGTCCCACGGTGTGTACCTGCACATTCCGTTTTGCTCAAAGCGTTGTGATTATTGCGCGTTTGCAACATTTACCGACCGTCACCATTTAACAGGTGATTATTTGCGCGCAATGCGCATTCATATCAACATGGTTGTTGCTCAGGGGATGATTCCTGCAACGAGTGTGTTTGTGGGTGGTGGTACACCAAGCATGGTGCCTGCTGAAGAACTAGTTGCAGTGATACGCGATATTCCATTGGCACCAAATGCCGAAGTGACCGTTGAGTGCAACCCCGACAACATCACTCTTGAGATGATGCGCACGTATCGAGAGGGTGGAGTCAATCGAATTTCGATTGGCGTGCAGTCAACCGTGCCGCATGTGTTGGCTGCGTTGGGTCGTACGCACGATCCAGAAAACGTTCGCCGATCGGTTGCGTATGTGCGCGAAGCAGGATTCACGACGTTCAACCTCGACATCATTTATGGTGCTGCTGGCGAGACGCTTGCCGACTGGAAGACAACGGTGTCTGACGTGGTGGCACTAGACCCGCCGCATGTATCTGCATACGGTCTCACTGTCGAAGCCAACACTCCACTGGCCACTCAACCAGAGCGACACCCCGACAACGATGACCAAGCAGACAAGTATGAACTTGTCGATGAATTATTCGCAAGTAATGGACTCACAAATTATGAAATCTCAAACTGGTCAAAACCCGGTCATGAATGCAAGCACAACTATTTGTATTGGCTCCAAGGCAACTACGACGGTTTTGGTTGCGCAGCTCACGCACACAAAGACGGTCGCCGTTGGTGGAACGTGCGTACGCCAGACAGGTATATCGAGATGGTGAACAGTGGTGAGATCCCAGAATCTTCAAGCGAAATGCTCGATGGCGATACTCGCAAGCTCGAGGCATTGCAATTGTTGGTGAGAGTTCGCGATGGTGTGCCAACGGATGCATTGAGTGTGCAAGATCGAGAAGTATTGAGCGAATTAATAACGCAAGTGGGCGACAGGCTTGTGCTTACTCGTGCTGGCCGTTTGATGGCCAATGAAGTGAGTTTGCGATTGCGGGTCAATGCCTAAAACAGGTAGGCTTTTACGAAAGTAAGGGCGCGTAGCTCAGTTGGTTAGAGCACTACCTCGACATGGTAGGGGTCCCGGGTTCGAGTCCCGTCGCGCCCACTAGAGATCTAGAAAATGATGTTGGCAACGAGTGCCGCAATGACTCCGAACGCGCTGATGGCTAAAGAGAGTACCTGGGCGGTGTTTCGACGAAGTAGCTGATTCGTGTTGTGCGTATTTTCGGTGCTCATTTTGTCGAATCGCGCGTCAACTTTGTCAAACCGTGCGTCAACTTTGTCAAACCGTGCGTCAACTTTGGCAAAGTCTGCTTCAACTGTGTCGAACCGTGCGCTGATCCACGATCGCAACTTACTAAATTCGGTTTCGGTTGTTACTGCCAACATCATGACGTCGGCGCGAGTGGCAGACTTTTTGGCATCGTCGGAGATGAGTTCGGACATTGTTAGAACGATGTTCTGGTTGGTCGGTGCTGTTTTGCTTTCGTGCATTTGCGATCCTTTTGCTGAGGTGATGTGCAAATGATGTGTACGCGGGGAGAGCAAAAGTGGTGCATTTATGAACACTTACATAACTTGTGCTCTAGGTGTCAAGCACCAGCATTCTTGACAACAGCTTCGGATTCGCGGGCTGCAGCCTTGTAAATGCCTTTGCTCATCAGCGACATCTCGCTTCGACGACGCTTGTCGTAAATTACCGCCCGATCGGCATGCACTGATGCGTCATCGGGCGCAGCCCAACCTGCGAGGTCTGCCAGATGGCATGCGAGGCGTAAATCGGTCTCGGTGAGTTCGAGTGCGCGCTGAATCAACACATGCGCACCACCTGCGAGATGGGCAATCTCTTGTGCCACAACAGCATCGGGAGCGGGCTTGAGTCGTGATGCAGCACCGTCCCACCAGCCGCCATAGAGTCGCCAAATATTGCGCACGACAAACTCTGGTTCGTCGTAAAACGGACGCATGTATGGCTTGTCGAGAATGTGTTGTGGAACTTTGACTGTGTGAATGATGGTGTCGAGAGTTTCACCCGCGTTCATCATCGAGATCACTTGTGATACCAAAGTCTCGAGCGACGTTGCAATGTCGTCGAGCACGGTGGCGATTCGCTTTTTGCCCTCAATTGGTAATCCGTGAGCGGGCAGTAGTAGCTCTGGTCCTTGGGCAATCATGCGTCGCAATGCGGTTGCCCACTCGAGTGCATACCGCTGAACTTTTTGTGGGTTACCGGCATTGGGGTAATTCCAAATCACGAAGTCGCCGGTGAACAGCCACTTCTTTTCGGGTATCCAACCCCACAAATGGTCGTCTGTCTCGCCGCGTGCATGATGAAACTCGACCGAAGTGTTGCCAGCCTGAATGATGAGTTGATCCGAAAATGATTCATCGGGGCGAAGTGTGGCGAGTGGAAGAAACTGCTGAGCGCTCTCTCCAAGTGAAAGTGCTTCACGCATGTTGCCCGAGTTTGGCTTCATGTCTGATTTGATGCCACCAAACTGACGCTGATTGATGCGCACATTCCATTCGTTGGTAGTGGAGTAGCGGTCAATGCGCTTAACGACATTCTCGTGTCCAATGACGTGAGGTGCAGGCGCACCTTTTGAGATGGCGTCGTTTGCGAATGCGAAACTGCCACCCACATGATCGGCGTGACCGTGTGTGTACACAAGAGTGGAAATAGGCGCAGCGCGCCACGTTCGAATCGACTGCACAACAGCCTCGCCGCTGCCAGCGCCAGATGCATCAAAGCACATCAGCCCGTCGCCGGTGTCCCACACAACTGAGTGGCTAAAACTTTCGACGATTGCAAGATCGGTTGCGAGCTCAGTAATTTCGTTGTTGACACGGTTGAGGGGTTGGTCAACAATTCCAGAATCAATGACTTTGGTGGAGAGCTCAATCGGGTGCATATGCAAACTCTAGTTGTGGGTTAATTTCAAATTCGTTGCTGGCGGTTCCTTTGGTAGGCCCAGCACTCGTTCTCCCAGAATATTGCGCATCACATTGGATGTGCCGCCCATGATCGTGTAGCCAGAGGCGTAGGCAAGACCTTGAGTGACGTCATCCCAAAGCGTTGCTTCCATGCCAAGTGTGCTGAACACAAAATTGGCAATGCGGGTTTCGAGCTCAGTGCAAAAACATTTTGTGGCGGCTGAGAAACCTGCTGGTGCCTGCCGAAGTGTCTCGCGAATAACAAGAATGCGACCAATTCGATATCCAATTTCTATATTCGCTATTTCCTGACGCACAACTTTGTTGGTTGTATCCGCTCGTTTGCGTGCCATGTCGTAGAGAGCCTTGTTGGAAACAAGTCTGTCGATGCCACCACGCTCGTGCTCGAGTTGCCGCATGGTTTGTGAAAACGCTCCACCTTGCACACCAACCAAGTTTGATTTAGGCACACGAACATCGGTGTAAAACACTTCACAGAAATGACTGTTTGTTGTCATGTCTTTAATTGGTCGAACATCAATTCCTGGGGTATTCATTGGCACGATGATTTCGCTGATGCCTGCATGCGGTGGTCCGTCGGTGCTGGTGCGACAGATCAAGTAGCAGTAGTCAGCCACTTCGCCAAAACTTGTCCATATCTTTTGTCCATTGATGACCCATTCGTCGCCGTCATCTTGGGCAAATGTTTTGAGCGATGCCAAGTCGCTACCTGCGTTGGGTTCACTCATGCCAATACACCAGGTGGTGCTGCCCGCAAGCATGTCCGGCAAAAACTCGTCTTGTTGCTGTTTCGAGCCATAGGCAATGAGGGCTGGGCCCATTTGTCGGTCAGCGAACCACGATGCAGCGATAGGGGCGCCAGCCGAAATCATCTCTTCAGCAATAATCAAACGCTCAATTGCAGGTCTGCCACCGCCACCGAACTCACTTGGCCATGTCATTCCTATCCAACCGAGAGCACCAAGTTCCGCAGAGAAATCTTTGGAGTAACCATTCATCCATGTGTCGTTAAACCGGCCGTAACGCGCAACGGCATCGTTGGCGACAGTGCGTGCATGCGCGCGCAACGCAACATGCTCAGGAGCCCACGCAAAATCCATGCTCACGATGGTAGTGGGGTATTGTTTACACGTATCAATGACAATTTCCGGATTCACCGGATGAACAGGCTGGAGCCCCCTCATGGCTGGAAAAATCAAGGTTCTTAATCCCGTAGTTGAACTCGATGGTGACGAGATGACTCGGATCATGTGGAAGTTCATCAAAGATCGACTGATCCTGCCGTACCTTGACATCAACCTCGAGTATTACGACCTTGGAATTGAGCACCGTGATGCGACGAGCGATCAAGTGACAATTGATTCGGCAAAGGCAATCTTGAAGCATGGAGTTGGTATCAAATGCGCGACCATTACTCCGGACGAAGCCCGTGTTAAAGAATTCAATTTGAAGCAAATGTGGAAGTCCCCGAACGGAACTATTCGCAACATTCTGGATGGTGTGGTGTTCCGAGAGCCGATTATTTGCAACAACATTCCCAAGTTGGTGCCGGGTTGGACGAAGCCGATTGTGATCGGACGTCATGCACACGGCGATCAGTACAAGGCCACTGACTTCCGTGTTCCTGGCGAAGGCACCGTGACCATGACATACGTACCAAAAGACGGCAGCAAGCCGATCGAAATGAAAGTTGCTGACTTCACGGGTTCCGGCGTCGTCATGGGTATGTACAACTTTGATGAATCGATTCGTAATTTTGCGCGAGCAACAATGAACTATTCGTTGCAACGCAACTACCCGCTGTTCCTGAGTACAAAGAACACAATCTTGAAGGCCTATGACGGTCGCTTTAAGGATCTGTTTGAAGAAGTGTTCAACCAAGAGTTCAAAGCGCAGTTTGACAAGGCTGGGCTCACGTATGAGCATCGCCTCATTGATGACATGGTTGCGTGCATGTTGCGATGGGAAGGTGGGTACGTGTGGGCTTGCAAGAACTATGACGGCGATGTGCAGTCGGACATTGTCGCCCAGGGTTTCGGCTCACTTGGTCTAATGACATCGGTGCTCACCACACCAGATGGTCGTGTGATGGAGTCAGAAGCTGCACACGGCACAGTTACTCGTCACTATCGCGATCACCAAGCGGGCAAAAAGACTTCAACAAATCCGATCGCATCAATCTTTGCGTGGACACGAGGTCTTGAACATCGCGGCAAGTTGGACGGCACACCAGAAGTGATTGATTTTGCTCGCAAAGTAGAAAAAGTCTGTGTTGAAGCAGTTGAAGCAGGAGAGATGACAAAAGACTTGTCGTTACTCGTGGGCGGTAATGCCGCACCTTGGCAGACAACTGAAGAGTTTTTAGAGACTCTCGATCGTCGTTTGCAAAAGATCATGGCGTAGTTCGAACTATGCGCGCTGTTGTATTGCGAAGCCACGGTGGTGTTGAGGTGTTGACGTTTGAAGATATCGCTGCACCTACTCCTGGTCCAGAAGAAGTACTTGTGCGAGTACGTGCCACAAGCCTTAATCGCGCTGACTTGTTGCAACGAATGGGCTTCTACCCAAACCCTTTCCCTGACACTCACGATGTGCCCGGTATGGAATTTTCGGGGACGGTCATCGGTCTTGGCACGAAAGTTCGTGCATGGAAACTTGGTGACGAAGTAATGGGAATTGTAAGTGGCGGTGCGTACGCCGAAGAATTGGTGATCCATGAGCGTCAGGCAATGCGTATTCCAACAACTGTGTCGCTTGCCGATGCAGCTGCAATCCCTGAAGTCTTTATCACAGCCTGGGACGCGCTTGTTGTGCAGGGTGGTTTAACAAACGGTCGTTGGGCACTTGTGCATGCAGCGGCATCTGGTGTTGGTACTGCCGCGATTCAGATTTGTAAAGCAATTGGCGCACGAGTGATAGCTACGTGTTCAACAAACAAGGTTGATGCATGTAAGGCGCTTGGCGCAGACGTAGTTGTTGACTACAAGACTGCCGATTTTGTAGATGCGGTGAGGCCAGCCACAAACGGTCGTGGCGTGGACGCTGTACTCGATGTAATTGGAGGCGACTATCTGGATCGCAATGTGGCATGTCTTGCGCTCAAGGGTCACATTGTGCAAGTTGGAGTGATGGCAGGTGGCAATATTCCGTTTAATTTGGCCGCGATGATGGGAAAGCGAGCCAAGTTGTCGGGGACAGTATTGCGGGCCCGACCAATTGAAGAAAAGATTGCAATTAGTCAGCGTTTTGCGCTTGAAATATTGCCTTTGTTTGAATCCGGTGCTATTCGGCCGGTGATTGATAGACGGTATGCCTTTGCGGATATCGCACAAGGGCATACATACATGGAATCAAATGCCAATATTGGCAAAATCGTGATTGACGTCAGCGCGGTTTAGCGCTTTTTCATCTCCACGTAATTGCGTTCACCAACACCGGTGTATGACTGGCGAGGACGGCTGATCTTTTGTTCTTTATCCTTCAGCAATTCCGACATGTGGGCTAGCCAGCCAACTGTGCGAGGAATTGCAAACAGTACTGTGAACATTTCGACAGGGAAGCCGAGTGCTTGGTAGATCAGCCCAGAGTAGAAGTCGACATTTGGATACAGCTTGCGAGAGATGAAGTATTCATCGTTGAGCGCAACTTCTTCAAGTTTGAGCGCAATGTCAAGTAATGGGTTCTTGCCAGTGACTTCAAAGACTTCGTACGCAGTCTTCTTCAAGATCGTGGCACGTGGGTCAAAGTTTTTGTAGACGCGGTGACCAAAACCCATGAGTCGGTCATCGCCCTTCTTGACTTGCTCAACAAAAGCAGAAACGTTTTTAACATCACCGATTTCTGTGAGCATGTGAATCACTGCTTCGTTGGCGCCACCATGCAGTGGGCCAGAAAGCGCTGCCGCTGCCGCTGCAGTCGCCGAGTATGGATCTGCATGGGATGAGGCAACTACTCGCATCGCGGTTGTGCCACAGTTTTGTTCGTGGTCTGCGTGCAAAATGAACAACACGTCCATTGCGCGAGCAAGTGCTGGATGCACTGTGTAGTCATCACCAATGCGATACATCATGTTGAGAAAGTTTTGCGCATATGACATCGAGTTGTTTGGCAACACAAATGGCAACCCAGATGAGAATCGGTACGTCATTGCCGCAATAGTTGGAACTTTGGCGACAAGCCTACGAATCTGCTTGTTCAGCACTTCCTCATCAAAGATGTTTTTGGAATCGTCGTAAAATGTGCCGAGTGCTGCAATAGCCGAAATGAACATGCCCATTGGGTGTGCGTCGTAGTGGAAACCATCAACGAAGCGCTTGCGCATGTTTTCGTGAATCATCGTGTGATGAGTGACTTCAAAATTCCATGCCTCTAACTCTTGGGTTGTTGGAAGCTCACCCTTGAGCAGAAGGTATGCAACTTCAAGAAAGGTTGATTTTTCGGCAAGCTGCTCGATTGGGTAACCGCGGTAGCGAAGAATTCCTGCTTCACCATCGAGATAGGTGATGGATGATGCACACGCAGCCGTTGACAAAAAAGCTGGATCGTACATTCGAAGATTTGGATCGAGTTCACGTAGCGCCGATGAGGCAAAGACGCCATCTTTGACTGGAACAGTAATTTTCTTGCCTGTTCGGTCATCGATGATGGTGATTGTTTCAGCCATCTGGATTCCCTTCAATTTTGGTGAGGAGCTTCCTGTCCTCACACTTCACTTTAGCGGTTGCCCCACTACAGGGGCGAGTTGTCATGTTTGCGCGAAGGGAGTCGCTCGCGTTTATCGCGCAACATAGTAAATGCAGCCGAAATTTCACGTCGTGTTTCCGCTGGATTAATGACCGCATCGATATATCCGCGCTCGGCAGCCACATAAGGGTTGAGCAGTCGCTCGGTGTAGTCGGCTTCAAATACTGCACGCTCTTCTGGTGTTGCGCGTCGTTGCAAGATCGCTGCCGCCTGACCTGCGCCCATGACGGCGAGTTCCGCACTTGGCCAAGCCATGCACAAATCGTTGCCCATGCCTTTTGAGTCCATGACGATGTAGGCACCACCGTAACTTTTGCGCAGGATCACACATACGCGAGGCACGGTCGCGCGGGCATACGCAAATACGAGTTGGCCTCCATGCCGAATCATGCCGCGCCACTCCAGGTCTTTGCCAGGATAAAAACCTGGCGTATCAACAAGCGTGAGTAATGGAATGTTGAATGCATCGCAGAACGACACAAATCGCGCAGCCTTTTGTGAAGCAGGAATATCGAGCGTGCCAGCCAACACCATCGGTTGATTGGCGACTACTCCAACAGATTCGCCGTCGATCGTGATGAATGCGGTGATGACATTGGCCGCCCAACTTTCACGTACTTCGAGCATGTCTGCGTCATCGGCAATTGCGCGAATTACCTTGCGCACGTCGTAACTGCCGGTCGCGGTGTCGGGGATGATTGCACCAGCTTCTGGTGTTAGACGATCTGCGGGGTCATTGGTTGCGATGTGAGGTGCAACGTTGTCAACATTGTCTGGGATGAATGAAAGTAGTTGTTCGAGCGCAATAAGGGCATTCTCTACGTCTGCAACTACCAAACTTGCAACACCACTTTGGCGAGAGTGAGCATCAGTGCCACCAAGCTCTTCGTTGGTCATTGTGATGCCCGTAAATTCGGCAACCATTGTTGGTCCGGATACGAATGCATAAGAGTCTTTTGTCATGATCACAAAGTCACTGAGACCGATCAGTAGCGCAGGACCGCTCACGGCTGGCCCAGTTACGATCGTAAAAATTGGAACAATGCCAGAGCACATGGCAACTCTGCGTGCGGCCTGACCCCATCCAAACAATGCATCGATTCCGCCAAGAATGTCGGCGCCGGAAGATGCCATTGAAAGCACAAGCGGCAAACGTTGGTTGAGGGCGGTGGTCGCCGCGTTTGCAATAACGCCAGATGCTTCGGCCGAAAGTGCTCCGTAATGAACTGTCGGATCAATCTCGACCCAGACGACAGTGCGTTGCGAATCGTTGAGTAATCGAACTTCAGCGCTTACTGCGCCTTTTACTGACTGTTGCAACTGAACTGGTGTCGATATTTTATTGTTCAATCGATTCACGCCTTGACTGTAGACGAAGTTTGGCTTGGCAAAACAAGAGCTGTTGTTACTCCCGGTTGGCGATCTCCACTTTTTGCCACAACATTTTTGGTGACTTCGAGTGCTGCACGAGTTGATTTGTTGGGAATTGGTCGGCGTCGCGATGCCCAACCAACTACTCGTCGCGGAAGTTCGGGAATGGTTACTCGCGCGAATTCGCCCTTGAGCCATCCGGGTATTGCGGTGGCAGGAACAATCGCGGGTCCGAATCCTTCAAATGCAAGTGACGTAAGTAGTCGAACACCATCAATTTCGGCCTGTGCGGTAAACGCAAGTCGTTGTGCGCCTGCAGCGCGATCGATGATTTTTCGCAACGCAGTATTGCGTGGTGCGAGCAAGATTGGTTCGGTCACAAGTTCTGCGATGGTGATGGTGTTGAGCGCAGCCCATTTGTGTTTTGAATGGACGAGTAAGACGAGGTCTTCGGAAAATAATGGTTCGAGAACTAATTCGGGATCATCAACGGGGAAGTGGACGATTGCAGCATCGAGATCTCCGCTCAGAACGCGAGGTATGAGACTTGATGTTCCGCCTTCATGAATGATTGCTCGAACGAGTGGGTGTGTCTTTTTAAGAGCGGGAAGTAGTCGGGGCATGAGCCATCGACCGGTGGTGCCAATGCATCCAAGACGTGTTTCACCTTCAACCTCGGTGTCGCTCGAGTGAACGTCTGCTTCGATGTCTTGAAGTTCGTGAATGATGCGGCGCGCGCGCTCAACTACGACCACGCCTTCTTCGGTGAGCGCACCGCCATTACGCTCAACAAGTGCGACACCCAGGTCTTTTTCAAGCCGGGAGATGTGGGCGGAGACATTGCTCTGCACAGTTCCAAGAGCCCGAGCGGCCCCCGAAAATGAGCCATGATCTGCAATTGCGATCAAACTGGCGAGGTGGCGAATCTCCATAAACCACAGGCTAGCCAAATCAGGGGTCTACCTATCTGAAAAATAGATAGGGGATATCGTGACGTTCGCCTTGCGCGCTTACCCACGGGTAGGCCATACTGGATACATATCGCGGTGGGCTCCCCCCAGAGCCCGCCCGACAGAATCCAAAAATGTGGCTCCCCCGCCACAGGATTCTCAGGTTGAGAGGCCCCGCAGAAATGTGGGGCCTTTCCCATTTCCTGGCTGATGTTTAGTGCGAATTCTTTTGAGCGAACATCGACTTAGTCGCAAGCACAGCCGAAATGAAAATCGCCGCCCCAAAAGCGCGCACTCCGATGCCTACCGAGAGCGAAGCAAGAAAGATTCCTATGCACATCACGGGCAACATGAGTACAACAAGGATCACGCGTACTACAACATTGCGTGGCGGCTTACGCCACAAAACGACTGCAATGATGCCTGAAGCAAGTGCGGCCCCAAGAATCAGCGCAACGAGACGAGCAAGACTCTCCACGCTCGAACTGTAGTTGATCTATTTTGAATTTGCTGCGGCTTGCGCAGCTTCTTCTACCTTTTTGCGAACGACATTGAGTGCGCTGCCCGCCTTGAACCACTCGATTTGCTCATCGCTAAATGTGTGCAGTGCCTGAAACTCGATGGCATCTCCGCCACGCTTGTTGAGGTAACAGCGCACGGGTTGATCTGGCTTTGGCGGCATGTCTCGCACTGTGATGGTGTCGAGTTCGCCGATCATGTCGTACGTCGCCGGGTCGGCAAAAGTGAGTGGAACAATGCCTTGCTTCTTGAGGTTGGTTTCTGCAATTCGTGCGAACGATCGCGCAAAGATCACTGCGGCGCCACGATAGCGAGGCTCCATTGCAGCGTGTTCGCGGCTTGAACCTTCGCCATAATTTTGGTCACCAATTGCGGTCCACTGCACGTTGTTGTCGCCGTAATGTCGAGCGATTTCTGGGAAAGTACGTGTCTTTCCGTCGATCAAGTCAATGCCTTCACCAACAACATCGTTGTATGCGTTGACAACACCAGCAAATAAGTTGCCACATATATTTTGCAAGTGGCCGCGGTAGGTGAGCCATTTGCCTGCAGCGGAGATGTGGTCAGTCGTGCATTTGCCTTTAGCTTTCATCAACACAGGCATACCCAGGAAATCATTTCCGTTCCATTTCTCAAATGGATCGAGCAACTGGAGACGGTCGCTGGTTGGGCTCACGTTTACTTGGATATCTGATCCGTCGTCTGGAGGCGCAATGAAGGTGTTATTGCCTGCGTCGTAACCGGCCTTTGGCAACACCTCACCTTGAGGGATCTCAAGCTTGACTTGTGTGCCATCAGGAGCGGTCAGCGTGTCGGTTGTTGGATCAAAGTCAAGACGACCAGCAAGTGCTAATGCGATAACGGTGTCTGGGCTTGTAACAAAACTCAATGTGTTGGCAGAACCGTCGTTGCGCTTGGGGAAGTTGCGGTTGAACGAGTTGACAATGGTGTTCGGTTTGCTTGTCAGTTCCTTGGGGCGATCCCACTGACCGATGCAAGGGCCGCAGGCATTTGCCAAAACGGTTGCACCAATTGCTTCGAGGTCGGCGAGTAGGCCGTCGCGTTCAATCGTTGCTCGAATCTGTTCCGACCCCGGGGTGATGAGTAGCTCAATCTTTGCTTTGAGGCCGTGCGCCTTTGCTTGACGTGCAACTGAGGCCGCGCGAGTGATGTCTTCGTACGACGAGTTGGTGCAGCTACCGATCAAGGCCGATGAGATTTCGAGCGGCCACTCATTTGCTGTTGCTGCCGTAGCGATGTCTTTGCCAACTTTGTGAGCGCGGTCTGGAGAGTGTGGGCCGTTGATGAGGGGCTTCAACGAAGATAAATCGATTTCGATTATCTGGTCGTAGGTCGCGTCATCATCTGCTCGTAAGTTGGTCGCAACTTGGTCGGCGGCCTTTGCGATTTCGGAACGACCTGTGGCTTGCAAGTAGGCGGACATGTTTGTGTCGTATGGAAACACCGAGCATGTTGCTCCTATTTCGGCACCCATGTTGCAAATAGTTGCTTTGCCTGTTGCCGAAATGGTGTCGGCTCCATCACCAAAGTATTCAACTATCGCTCCAGTGCCACCCTCAACAGTGAGCACTCGAGCAACTTCGAGAATGACGTCTTTCGGGCTTGACCAACCAGAAAGTTTTCCTGTGAGTTTGACGCCAATTACTTTTGGCCAGCGCACATTGAAAGGGAAACCGGTCATCACATCTACTGCGTCAGCTCCGCCAACTCCGATCGCGACCATGCCAAGCCCGCCAGCATTTGGTGTGTGGCTGTCAGTTCCAATCATCATTCCGCCCGGGAATGCGTAGTGCTCGAGAACAACTTGGTGGATGATGCCGCTGCCTGGACCCCAGAAACCGATGCCATATTTTGCTGAGACACTTTGCAGGAAGTCGTACACCTCTTTATTGGTGTCGATTGCAACACCCATGTCGATGCGTGCTCCAACTTTCGCCGAGATGAGGTGATCGCAATGAACGGTTGAAGGTGCCGCCGTAGTTGGGAGTCCAGCAGTCATGAATTGCAGCAGGGCCATTTGTGCGGTGGCGTCTTGCATCGCAACACGGTCCGGTGCGAAGTCTGCGTAACTGCGTCCGCGCTCCATCTCCTGATTTTTGGGATCGGAGAGATGATTAATCAAAATCTTTTCGGTCAATGTGAGATTGCGACCTAGGCGCTTGCGGCCAAGAGCCACGTTTGCTTCAAGCGATGCGTACACGCCGTTGACGAGTTCGATGGGGGTTCCTGCTGAAGCAGTCATATCGATAGTCCTCTCGCTAAATAATGAACGCTAAATGGCGTACGTGCTTATTTTACTGACTACCACTTGTCCCAGTGCAGAACCTTGTCAAGTGGCAGTCGATTGGCGGCCTTGAACTCGGTACCGATTGTGTAGGCAATAGGAAACAATCCGCCTTGAGTGACTTTGTCGAATGGAATTCCGAGTAGTTCGGCAGCTTTTTTCTCGCCGTCAAACATTAAGTGGATCGTCGTCCATGCAGAACCCATTCCGCGACCACGAAGTGCAAGCATGAAACTCCACACTGCTGGAAGTAGTGAACCCCAACCACCGGCGCCGCTAGCAACATCGAGATTTTCGAGACGACCTTCGATGCACGGAATGAGTAGGAGCGGAGCCTTTTCAAAGTTTTCCGACAAGTACGTTGCAGAGTCACGGACCTTTGGGAGCTGCTCGTCGCGAACATCGCCGCGTGGCTTGCCGCTTGGGAGACTTGAGTAGACGGCCCAGTTTGCGCGGTAGATATCGGCAAGTGCCTTTTTCTTTGCTGCGTCCTCGACGACAATCCAATGCCACCCTTGGCTATTGCCGCCTGTTGGTGCCTGGAGTGCAATTTCAAGACATTCCTCAACAATTTTGCGCTCTACAGGCTTCTCAAAGTCAAGACGCTTGCGAACGCTGCGGGTGGATTGAAGGACTTCTTCGGAGGAAAGGTTCAGTTGCATGGGGTCTAGTGTGCCATGCCACGATAGGGATACACGATTTGGCAAAGGGGAAAGTGATGAGTGCAGTACAACGAGTGGATGTGCCTGGGGTTATTGACGATCGGGTCACAGTTTCGGTTATTGATGGCATTGCCGATGTGAAGATGAATCGAGCCGATAAACGCAATGCACTGGACAATTCGATGTTCACATCGCTGAGTGCGGCAGGGGAGTATCTGAAGAAACTTGACGGCCTGCGCGTCGTGGTGCTTTCGGGGGATGGTGCGTCCTTTTGCGCAGGACTCGATTTTTCATCATTTGCTCAGATGGCAGAGTCAGGACCGCGGACCGGCTCGAGCGAGAGCAAGCCAGACATGAATGCTGGCGCAATGGTTGATGGTCGAATTACGCACATGGCTCAACAGGTGTGTTGGGTGTGGCAAGAAGTTCCAGTGCCAGTGATCGCGGCCGTGCATGGTCATGCATTGGGTGGCGGTATTCAGATTGCTCTTGGATGCGATATCCGAATCGTGCATCCAGAAACCCAACTCTCAGTGCGTGAAGTGCACTGGGGCCTCATTCCCGACATGACGGGAACATTGATGCTGAGCCGACTTGTGCGTCCGGACATCGTAAAAAATCTGGTGTTCACTGCGCGCATATTTAGTGGTCAAGAGGCACACGAGATGGGCATTGCGACCCAGTTATCGCAAGATGTGCATGCCGACGCGATGTCGATGGCACGTGAGATTGCTGGTCGCAGTCCAGAGGCGGTGCGTGGCGCTAAGAAACTCATTAATTTGCTGGCAAATAGTGGTGCAGCCGAACAGTTCGCGGCTGAACGGGCAACGATCGGTCAGTTGATTGGCAGCGCAAACCAGGCAGAAGCGGTGAAGTCGCATTTTGAAAAGCGTCCACCAAACTTTGAGTCGGGCAGTTTGTTCCGCTGATTTCTCGCTAGAGTTCTTGCACGGGCCAGCGTCGTCCCTGCAGATTTCTTTTTAGCAATCTGCAAAAAGTTCAGACTGAATGAAGTCAGCTGAACCGAGAAGTCAATAGGACACGACGACGATGCAACATTCAATGCCGCCTGCAAGCGGTTTATACGACCCACGATTTGAACACGACGCTTGTGGCGTCTCATTTGTCGTTGACATCAAAGGTCGCAAGTCGCACGACATCGTTGCATTGGGTATTGGTGCGCTTTGCAGCATGGAGCACCGAGGTGCCACTGGTGCCGAGGTGGAAACCGGAGACGGTGCAGGTGTATTGATTCAGATTCCACATCGTTTTTTTTCGGAAGTCGTGAGTTTCGTTTTGCCAGCAGTGGGGAGTTATGGAGTTGGCATTGCCTTTTTGCCGGCTGACAACAAGCTTCGTGATTCAGCAGTTGCCGCAATTGAACGAATTATCGCTGAACAAAATCTCGATGTGTTGGGCTGGCGTGAAGTGCCGGTTGATCCAAGTTGTCTTGGCAAGAGCGCGCGAGATGTGATGCCGGCATTTTCGCAGATTTTTATTGCAGACAGGGAAGGTGCACGGGAGATTGAGCTAGATCGCAAGTTGTTCATTGCTCGCAAGCGAATTGAACACGAATTGTCTACAGAGGTACAGGCTTACTTCCCATCGTTGTCGAGTCGCACACTCATCTATAAGGGCATGTTGACAACGCCTCAGTTGGCAATGTTCTTCCCAGACCTCACCGACGCGCGAATCGAATCGGCTATTGCGCTCGTGCACAGCAGATTTTCAACCAACACATTTCCATCGTGGCCGCTTGCTCACCCGTATCGATTTATTGCCCACAACGGCGAGATCAACACGGTGCAAGGTAATCGCAACTGGATGCGTACGCGTGAGTCTCTGCTCAACAGCAACTTGCTACCGGAGCTTGAGCGAGCATTTCCGATTTGCGCAATGGGTGGCAGTGACTCGGCGAGTTTTGATGAAGTGCTCGAGCTGCTGCACTTAGGTGGTCGCAGTTTGCCTCATGCAGTGATGATGATGATTCCTGAAGCGTGGGAAAACAACAAAACGATGAGCGCAGAAAAACGCGCCTTTTATCGATTCCACGCATCCTTGATGGAGCCTTGGGACGGACCGGCTTGTATTGCTTTCACTGACGGCACTCTGATTGGAGCGGTGTTGGATCGCAACGGACTGCGACCAAGTCGTTACTGGGTAACCGACGACGACATTGTGATCATGGCCAGTGAGGTTGGTGTTGTTGAAATCGACCAAGCCAAGATTGTGCGCAAAGGTCGGTTGCAGCCCGGTCGAATGTTGTTGATCGATACGAATCTGGGGCGCATTGTTGAAGACGACGAGATTAAGCAGCAACTGAGTGCATCTGCGCCTTATCAAGACTGGCTCGATGCAGGACTCGTAGAACTGGGCGACCTGCCTGCGCGAGAGCACATGGTGTTTAGTCGTGACAGCGTGCTGAGGCGCCAACAAGTTTTTGGTTACACGCACGAAGAGCTCAAAATTATTTTGGCGCCAATGGCTAAGAGCGGAGGCGAACCACTTGGATCAATGGGAACAGACACGCCAATCGCCGTGTTGTCCGCACGCCCTCGACTGTTGTTCGATTATTTCCAGCAGATGTTTGCACAAGTGACAAATCCACCGCTTGATGCAATCCGTGAAGAAGTTGTTACATCAATTGGTACTGCAGTGGGACCAGAAGGAAATCTGCTCGAGGCAGGTCCAGAGCATTGCCGACAGCTCGTGTTGCCTTTTCCGATTATCAATAACGATCATTTGGCAAAAATTATTCACATCAACGATGACAACACGTACCCACAATTGCAATCTGTCGTGGTGAGTGGCTTGTACAGGGTTGCCGAGGGCGAGCAGGGACTTCGCGATGCGCTCGATGCTGCACGAGCAACTGCGAGTGAAGCTATTGAAAACGGTGCTCGCATTATTGTCATCTCCGACAGAAACTCTGATGAAGTTTTTGCACCGATTCCATCGCTATTGCTGACGAGCGCGCTGCATCATCATCTGATTCGAGAAAAGAAGCGCACACAAGTTGGTTTGATTGTCGAGTGCGGCGATGCGCGCGAAGTGCATCACATGGCGCTGCTGATTGGTTATGGAGCGGGAGCAATTAATCCATATCTCGCATTTGAGTCAATTGAAGACATGATCGCAGCGAATGATGGTGCCGGCGTTAACGGACTCGGTGGCGTTGACGCCCAAAAGGCAATCAACAACTACATCAAGGCTGCGGGCAAGGGTGTTCTCAAGGTGATGTCAAAGATGGGAGTTTCTACCGTTGCTTCATATACGGGCGCGCAAATATTTGAAGCTCTTGGGCTTGGCAAAGAGATTGTTGGCGAGTTCTTCACCGGAACCGTGTCGCGTTTGGACGGCATTGGGCTTGGCGAAATCGCTTCAGAAGTTGCTGCTCGTCACGCGATTGCACATCCACTTCGTCCCGACCAACGAATGCACCGCAAACTCGAACTGGGCGGTGAGTACCAGTGGCGACGCGAGGGCGAGCATCATTTGTTCAATCCAGAGACGGTGTATCGATTGCAGCATGCGACTCGTGCTGGCAGATATGACGTATTCAAGGAGTACACAAAGTCGGTGGATGATCAGTCACGCGTGTTGTCCACGTTGCGCGGACTGTTTGAATTTTCGGCAGATCGCACGCCAATACCAATTGATGAAGTCGAATCTGTCGCCAGTCTGGTCACACGATTTTCCACGGGAGCAATGAGCTACGGGTCTATCTCTGCTGAAGTGCACGAAACGTTGGCAATTGCAATGAACCGAATTGGTGGCAAGAGCAATACGGGCGAGGGTGGCGAAGACGCAGAGCGAAATATTCCACTCTCAAATGGTGACTCAAAGCGATCGGCAATTAAACAGGTTGCGTCAGGACGCTTCGGTGTGACTAGTGAGTATTTAGTGAATGCAGATGACCTGCAAATCAAGATGGCACAGGGTGCAAAACCAGGCGAGGGCGGACAGTTGCCGGGACACAAGGTGTATCCATGGATTGCAAAGACACGGTACTCAACTCCTGGCGTCGGATTGATTAGTCCGCCTCCGCACCACGACATTTATTCGATTGAAGATTTGAAGCAACTCATTCACGATCTCAAAAACTCCAACCCTGCCGCTCGAGTGCACGTCAAGCTGGTGGCTGAGGTTGGTATCGGCACCGTTGCTGCAGGTGTAAGTAAGGCAAAGGCCGACGTGGTGTTGGTCTCGGGTCACGATGGTGGCACTGGTGCGTCTCCGCTCACATCTTTGAAACATGTTGGTGCCCCGTGGGAACTCGGGTTGGCTGAGACGCAACAAACATTGTTGCTCAACGGATTGCGCGACCGAATTGTTGTGCAGGCTGACGGTCAGATGAAAACGGGGCGCGATGTAATTGTCGCAGCGCTGCTTGGTGCTGAAGAGTTTGGATTTGCAACTGCACCGCTCGTGGTAAGCGGATGCGTGATGATGAGAGTGTGTCATCTCGACACATGTCCTGTTGGTATTGCCACTCAGAATCCAGAACTCCGTAAGCGCTTCAGTGGCAAGCCAGAGTTTGTCGTCAACTTCTTTGAATACATAGCCCAAGAAGTGCGCGAATACCTCGCCCAATTGGGATTCAAAACGTTGCAAGAAGCAGTCGGACACGTTGAGGCACTGGACACTCGGCTCGCCATCACACACTGGAAGGCAAAAGGACTGGACATCTCTCCAATTCTGGCAGCACCGCAAAATCCCTACCGACAAACTTTGCATCAATCTGTTGCGCAAGATCATGGTCTTGCAGATGCACTGGACACGCAACTCGTTGAGCAATGTGCGAGTGCCATTCAAGATGCACGACCAATTGAAATCGAGTTGCCAATTAGCAATGTCAATCGCACCGTTGGCACAATGCTCGGCAGCGCCGTGACCAAGAAGTGGGGAAGTACAGGACTACCAGTCGACACAATTTCGTTGAAATTCACGGGATCGGCCGGACAAAGTCTCGGTGCATTTTTGCCGAAGGGCGTAACGATCTCACTGCACGGTGATGCAAACGATTACTTGGGCAAGGGCTTGTCGGGTGGACGCATTGTGTTGCGTCCGAGTCTTCGTGCAACGTTTCTGCCAGAGAACAACGTAATTGCTGGCAATGTGATTGGGTACGGGGCAACGTCTGGTGAACTCTTTATCAACGGACTTGTTGGCGAGCGTTTTTGTGTGCGTAACTCTGGGGCTGTTGCCGTTGTGGAAGGCATAGGAGACCATGGCTGTGAGTACATGACTGGTGGACGAGTTGTTGTGCTTGGAGCAACTGGCCGTAACTTTGCAGCCGGCATGAGCGGCGGCATCGCCTATGTATACGACACAGATGGACTTTTTGAATCACGAGTGAATACTGAGATGGTGGATGTTGTGGATCCAAATACGCAGGATGCATCGTGGTTGCAAGAAACGATTCAGCAGCATGTGCAGTTGACCGATTCGCCATTGGGTGCAGAGATACTTGCTCAGTGGGCCACTTCGTATAAAAAGTTTCGCAAAGTGCTGCCGCGAGATTATGCGCGAGTGATGGCAATTATCGATCAAGCGAAGGATGATGGTCTGAGCGAAGAAGAAACCTCTCGTCGAGTGATGGAGCCGGTCAATGGGTGAGCCAACAGGATTTATCAACTGGAAGCGCACTACGCCAAAGCGTCGTCCGATACCAGTTCGTGTTGCAGACTGGCGCGAAGTGTACGAAGCGTTTCCTGCAGTCGATTTGAAACATCAGGCAGGAAGATGCATGGATTGCGGAATTCCGTTTTGCAACAACGGATGCCCGCTTGGCAACTTAATTCCAGACTGGAACGACTTGGTGTATCGCGACAACTGGCGTGATGCACTTGACCGATTGCACGCAACGAATAACTTTCCAGAATTTACTGGTCGGTTGTGCCCAGCGCCGTGTGAATCTGCATGCGTGTTGGGGATCAATCAAGATCCGGTTGCGATCAAACAGGTCGAGGTAGAGATCATCGATCGGGCATGGCAGGAAGGCTGGGTGGCGCCATTCATCTCTGCTCAAAAAACTGGTAAGCGTGTAGCTGTAATCGGCTCTGGTCCTGCTGGATTAGCGGCCGCACAACAGCTCACACGCGCCGGGCATGACGTGGTGGTGCTAGAGCGCGACGATCGCATCGGTGGCTTGTTGCGTTACGGAATTCCCGAATTCAAAATGGAAAAACGTCATATCGATAGGCGCATTGAGCAGATGACACAAGAGGGAACCGAATTTCGTGTCAACGCTGCTGTGGGTGACAACGTCGATATTGATGTATTGGTTGCTTCGCATGATGCAGTTGTGTTGGCTTGTGGCGCGACTCAATGGCGAGATTTGCCAGTGCCAGGCAGAGAATTGAAAGGTATTTATCAGGCAATGGAATATTTGCCGCCGAGCAATCGTGTGCAACAAGGCGACATGGCTGAAACGTCGATCAGTGCGCATGGCAAACACGTAGTGATCATCGGCGGTGGAGATACAGGAGCGGACTGCCTCGGAACAGCGCATCGACAAGGCGCGCTTTCTGTAACTCAACTCGAGATCATGCCGCGTCCGCCCGAAGTGCGAGCTGAATCAAACCCTTGGCCGCAGTGGAGTCTGGTGTTTCGTACAAGTTCGGCACATGAAGAAGGTGGTGAACGAGTATTCAGCGTGAATACAGATCGATTTGTTAGCAACGCTGAAGGCTCCGTGCGCGCTCTCGTGCTCAACGAAGTAGAGCTTGTGGATGGCAAATTTGTAACAGTGCCGGGCACTGAGCGCGAATTGCAGGCCGACTTGGTGCTGCTTGCACTTGGGTTTGTCGGTCCTGAAAAGAAGGCATGGCTTGAGCAGCTTGGAGTAGAGCTAGATCCACGAGGAAATATTGCTCGCACCGATGAGTACGCAACAAATATTCCTGGTGTATTTGTTGCTGGCGATATGGGTCGTGGACAAAGCCTGATTGTGTGGGCAATTGCCGAGGGCCGATCTTGCGCTGCAGCCGTTGATAAACGATTGATGGGTTCTTCTTCGCTTCCTACACCGATCACTGCTTCTGCTCGGCCAATGGCATAGTGATTCTTTAATCACTTCTTCGCCTATTATTGAGATCAATGAAGAGCAGTACAAAAGCGATCCAACACGCGACCGTAGTTTTGATGAGTCTGTTTTTTGTTGGCGCGTGCAGCACCACTATCGCTGGTACCGCGACAACGATTGTTCCTGTCGGGCCAACTGATTTTGCAACAATCCCACCGGTGCAATCAACGCTTCCCAACATTGTCACCACATTGCCTATCGGCGCAGTTGGGGTTGAACAGATCTACACCGTGCGACAAGGTGATTCGCCAAGTTTGGTTGCCAACTTGTACGGCATTACTGTCGCCGAGCTCTTGTCGTGGAATGGACTCGTTGCTACGAGACAGTTTCCATTTCCAGGTTCAACTCTAAAAATTCCTCCAACTGCAACGGTGAATAATCCTCAGATCAATGTGGCCCCAGATCCTGCTGCTGGTCCTAGCCAGCCCGGTTGTGATCCCCGCCCCGCAGGTACTTACAAAGTTGCCAAGGGTGACTCGATGTACATCATTCGCAAGAAGTTCTGTGTATCACTTGGCTCGCTGCTCAGCGCTAACGGTTTCAGCAGCTCTGGTGCGTTGTTGTATCCAGGACAAATTTTGACAATTCCTGCTTGGGGAAGTTAGAGAGTTTGTTTTAGCGAGCCGTGTTGCGACGGCGACGAGAGTGGCGGTCAAATGCCAACTCGATCAGTTCATCGAGAAGCTGCGAGTACGAGACTCCCGAAGCCTGCCACAACTTTGGGTACATCGAAATTGGTGTGAATCCGGGAATCGTATTGATTTCGTTGCATAAGAATCCGCGTCCACCTTCTTCGTAGAAGAAGTCAACTCTGGCCATACCCTGCGCACGTAAGGTATGAAAAATAACTGCGGCAAGTTTTTGCACAGCTTCTGTCGCGATTGCGGTGAGAGGTGCTGGAATCTTGAGCTGTGCACTATCGCTTTCATACTTGTCGTTGTAATCATAAAATTCGCTGCTTGGAATAATTTCTCCTGGTACCGATGTGCGAACTGTGAGATTGCCAAGAACCGCAACTTCAATTTCTCGACCGACAATTGCTTCTTCTATGAGCACCCATTCGTCATACGAAAGTGCAAGGGCTATGGACTCCCGGAGCTCGCCGAAATTTTGAGCCTTCGTAACGCCAATAGACGAACCCATGTTGGCAGGTTTCACAAATACCGGAAGCCCAAGAGTGTCGATTGCGTGTTGAAGGGCTGCATCGGTGATGTGTTGTTCATGTAGCGATACATATTTCGGCTGTGGAATTCCGTTGACCGCAAGTAGTTGTTTGGCTACACCTTTATCCATTGCAACAGCGCTTCCAAGGACACCTGAACCGACGTACGGAATGTTTGCAACTTCTAGTACGCCTTGGATCGTGCCATCTTCGCCAAGTGGCCCGTGGAGCAGCGGCAATACAACGGCGCGCTCGTCACTTCGAACTTCAGCAACAATTTCGGTAATCGAGATTGGCGTTCCTGAGACCACGAGTTTGTCGTCAGCATGCATGGTGACGAGAACCCATTGGCCTTGCCGAGTGATGCCGACTGTGGTGATGCGATATTTTTGGGTATCCAATGCTCGCAGCACGTGCGCCGCGGTCACACAACTGACATCGTGCTCGGCGGATTCTCCACCAAAGAGCATGATGACGTGAATGCGTTGTGACGATGTCATTAAAAACACGGTACTAGAAATTGGTCAGCAATAGGCCTGCAATAGGTACGTCACTGCTCCATACCAATGCGGATGCTCGGTAGGATTGCATTATGCGCTTGATGGCCGCCGATGTGGCGAAGGCGACCAACGGAATTCTGGTCGGTCAAAATGCTCATCTGTCCGGTGTCAGTTTTGACTCGCGCAGTGTTCGTCCAGGACAACTATTTGTGCCGATCGTGGCCGAGCGCGACGGGCACAAATTCATCGAAGCGGCCCTTGCAGCAGGGGCTGGTGCATATTTGACGACTGGGCAAACATTTGGTCGCACATCAATCACGGTTCCTGACACACTCGCGGCACTGTTGCAGCTAGGAGCTTGGGGGCGAAACAAACTTGATCAGCAACTTGATAACCGTGTGGTTGGCATCACCGGTTCGGTTGGCAAAACAAGTACCAAGGATTTTATTGCAGCAGCACTTGGGTCGTCTTTGCGAGTCACGGCAAATGAGCGATCTTTCAACAATGATCAGGGTCTACCCGTAACAATATTGAACGCCGCGGATGACGTGCAGGCACTCGTGCTCGAAATGGGTATGCGTGGGTTTGGAGAAATAACTCGACTGTGCGCAGTTGCTCGACCCAACATTGGCGTCGTTACGAGGGTTGCCACAGCACATACCGAACGAGTTGGCGACATCGAGGGCGTTGCACGTGCAAAAAGCGAACTTGTCAAGTCGCTTGATGCTTCGGGCTTTGCTGTTCTCAATGCAGACGATGAGCGAGTAGCGGCGATGCAATCTCTCACCGAGGCAACTGTATTCACCTATGGCATGTCACCTTCTGCCACCGTGCGGATGACAAGTTGTGTTTTGAATGATCGTGCGTGCGCATCCGTTTCGATTGAATCCCCGTGGGGCAAAGCATCGTGGAAGATGAATGTGCCAGGCGAGCACATGGCGCACAATGCGGTCGCGGCCGTCGCTGTCGCTGGAGTGATGGGGCTCGATATTCAGCGAGCAGCAGATGCAATTGAGACTTCGGTCTTGTCTGAAATGCGGATGCAGCACCGAATTGCGCGCAGTGGTGCTTTGGTCATTGATGATTCGTATAACGCAAACCCTGCGTCTTTGGCGGCTGCGCTGCATGCATTGAGTGCGACAAAGTCAAGCCGGCGCATTGCAGTGCTTGGTGTGATGGCTGAGTTGTCAGATCCCGAACATGAACATCTGCAGATTACTCACCTCGCCAAGCAACTCGACATCGAACTGATCGCTGTTGCAACAGATTTGTACGGAGTGCAATCTCGGACGCGCGAAGAAGTCGCGGCGATACTTTTGGCAGCCGAAAAATCGGCAACTATTTTGATTAAGGGCTCGCGCGTTGCCCAACTCGAAAAACTAGTTTCGCTCTTAGTCGACTAAGTGCTGGTTCGCAATCATTGATTGCTTTTTGTCAAGAGCCGTAATGTCGCATCGCCATGCAAGAAAGAGCGCGGTTGCAGAACTAATGAACAACATTCCCCGTGAGCCATAACGGTCAATGAGTGGACCGAAAAACATATTGCCAAACGGAATCAGGCCTCCAAATGCCATGAACCACAGCGCAAGCACGCGACCGCGAACAGCGGGTTCTAGCCGCATTTGCACAACGGTCATCATGGAGGTGGTTGTAAAGAAGTACGCAAATCCCAAAAAGAATCCAGAGATAAATGCCGGCAGAGGCGACTGCGAAAGAGCAAACAAAAACATTGCAAGTGAAAATGCCGCGAATCCCCATTGAATGAGACGACGCATGTCGATGTGTGAAAAGACGGTGCCGATTGCAAGTCCGCCAAGACAAGCGCCGAAACCCCATGTGGCATACAGCCACTTGTAGGTGACACCGCTTTCGTCAATTTTAAAAGTGAGTCGGGCGACTGCAGGGAAGAGACCGACATACGGTAACGAGAGCAGTGAAAATGTGGCAAGCGAAACAATGAGGCGACGCACGACCGGCCTGTCGCGCGCAATTGACACACCCACGGTGAAGCGTCGCCATCCCTGCGTTGGATCCGGTACAAAATCGGGCACTGTCACTCTGAGCAGGGCGAATATAACGAAAAGATACGTTGCGGCGTTGAAATAAAAGAATTGGGCAGTGGTGGCACCCCATTGCGAGAAGACAGCAACGATGATTGGGCCAACGACACGCGAACCGTTAATGACTGTGCTGTTGAGTGCAATTGCTCCCGATAAATCTTCAGGGCGAACCAAGGAAGGCAACATTGCAGACCACGCTGGTGCATTGAGTGCGTTTCCGATACCGACGCCGAAAGCTGCTGCAAAAAGTGCCCAGATGGGTGGCGTGCCTAGTGCGAGTGTTGCCAGTGCAACTGAAAAAGAAAGTTGCACCACTTGCATCGAGATGAGCCATTTCTTGCGGTCAAAACGATCCGCAATAACACCTGCCGGGATAGACAAGAAAAGTAGCGGTCCAAGTTGGGCAAAAATGAGCAAACCCACAACAGAGGCTTTGCCTGTGCGGTGGTACACGTAGGCAGGGAGGACCACATTTTGCATCCATGTGCCAATGTTTGAGCCCAGAGACCCAAACCACACAAGGCGAAAGTCGCGCACGCGAAGAGCAGCTCTGGCGCTGCCTCGTCGGGGTTGATTGGCGGGTATGTCGCTGGTATCAGTCATGGTCGTTGTCGAATCGGCAAGAATGTTGGGAATGAGCCCCACATTCGAACCTCAACTCGACATGAACGCTACAAGAGTGAATGCCAGTACGACGAGCGCGACTACGTGCAATTCGCCACGCGGGATTTTTTCAGAGTGTCCGCACTGTGGCTCGGGTCTCTATGCCGAGCACGCACACTTTCGTTGTGCATCGTGCGGCTGGCGTGACAGTTGTTGCGACTAACTATCGTTTCTTAGTTCAGCGCGTCGAGCGGACTTACAAAATCTGCTGAAAGTTCGCGAGCTACGGGCTCGCTCGTGATGTGTCCGTTTGCAGCGTTGACTCCAAGTCGTATTGCTTGACTTTGTTGTGCTGCAGCACGTGCACCGAGTGACGCAATCTGTATTTGGTATGGCAGCGTCGCATTTGTGAGCGCGTACGTGCTGGTGTTTGGTACAGCTCCTGGCATATTGCCGACCGCGTAATGAATAACGCCATGAGTTTCGTACACCGGGTCAGTATGTGTTGTCTCATGCGTAGTTGCAATGCACCCACCTTGGTCTACTGCAACGTCAACAATGACCGATCCTCGTTTCATGCTGCGCACCATGTCATCACTGACAACAATTGGTGCACGTGCACCTGCAACAAGTACTGCACCAATCAATAGATCTGCATCGGCGAGCACGCGCTCAATCGCACCGCGGTTCGATGCGAGTGTCGTGGTGCGACCAATGCAAATTTGCTCGATGTATCGCAGACGGTCAAGATTTTTATCGAGAATAACTACTTCTGCTTGCATACCTGCAGCAATCCATGCAGCGTTGTATCCAACATTGCCTGCGCCGATGACGACAACTTTCGCTGGACGCACTCCGGGAGCACCACCCATCAGAACTCCGCGACCACCTTGGGGACGTTCGAGAAAGTGAGCTCCAGCTTGGGTGGCGAGTCGTCCAGCAATTTCGCTCATCGGTGCAAGCAATGGCAACGAACCGTCGTCGAGTTGCACCGTCTCATAAGCGATGGCAGTTGTCTTCGACTTCTGTAAAGCCTCAGCAACCGCTGGATACGCAGAGAGATGGAGGTATGTAAACAACGTGAGGTCTGGCCTCAGAAAACCGAATTCTTCGGCCTTTGGCTCTTTGACCTTGACGACCATTTGCTGGCTCCATGCATCGGCCGCTGTCGGCACGATTGTGGCGCCTGCTGCCACGTATTCGGCGTCGCTAATGGATGCGCCTTCGCCGGCACTTTTCTCAATAAATACTTCAATGCCAAGTCGCTCAAATTCGCGCACGCCGTCTGGGGTGAGGGAGACACGACCCTCCAAAGTCTTGATTTCTTTGGGCACACCGAGAGTTTTGATACTTGATGCCATAACCCGACACTACGCCTATTTGTGGTGCTGACATTTGATGGCTTGGTATTTCATGTCTCTTGTCACTGCTGGTTAGTGTTGTCCTATGAAATCGTTCAATAACTACATCAACGGTAAAGAAGTTGCAGCCCTAGACGGTCGCACGACGCCAGTCATCGATCCTGTAACCGGCACGCAGTATGCAACTGCAGCACTATCCGGACCAGCAGATGTGGATAATGCGATGAAAGCAGCTGCAGATGCGTTTGATTCGTGGAAACACTCCACCCCTTCGGTGCGCCAGAAAGCAATCAATGACATCGCCGATGCGATGGAAGCCAACATGACCGAATTGATTGAAGCCGAAATCGAGAACACCGGAAAGCCACGCGCCATTACGTTTGGCGAAGAAGTACCACCGATGATGGACCAGATTCGGTTCTTCGCCGGTGCTGCGCGCATGCTCGAAGGCAAGAGCGCTGGTGAATACATGACCAACTTCACTTCGTATATTCGTCGCGAGCCAATTGGTGTGTGCGCACAAGTTGCACCATGGAACTATCCGCTGATGATGGGCGTGTGGAAATTCATTCCTGCAATTGCCGCAGGTAACACGACTGTGCTGAAGCCAAGCGACACGACGCCAGCATCGACTGCATTGATTGCAAAGATCGCGGGCGAAGTATTGCCTCCAGGCGTACTCAACGTGATTTGTGGAGATCGTGACACTGGTCGCGCAATGGTCACGCACGACACTCCAGGAATGGTTTCAATCACGGGTTCGGTTCGTGCAGGAATGGAAGTAGCTGGTGAAGCAGCAAAGAGTTTGAAGCGCGTGCATCTCGAACTGGGCGGAAAAGCACCTGTCATCATTTTTGACGACGCCGATATCGATCTTGCGGTAGAGACAATTGCCATGACTGGTTACTTCAATGCAGGCCAAGACTGCACTGCAGCAACGCGAGTAATTGCCGGACCAAAGATCTATCGCGACTTTGTTGACGCACTGACCGAGGCTGCAAAGAAGACAAAGACCGGCAAGCCTGGGGACGATGTGTTGTACGGTCCGCTAAACAACGAAACCCATTTGAGCAAGGTCAAGGGGTTTGTTGATCGCACACCGAAACATGCGCGAATAACAACAGGTGGTTCGCAAGTGAGCGGAGCCGGCTACTTTTTTGAGCCAACCGTGATCTGCGACCTCAAGCAACAAGATGAAATGATTCAGAACGAAATGTTTGGACCGGTCATTACAGTCCAACAATTCAGTGACGAAGAAGAGGCGTTGAAATGGGCCAACGGAGTTGAGTATGCACTTGCATCGTCGGTGTGGACTCGTGACCTAGGGCGCGCGATGCGCATGACCAAAAATCTTGACTTTGGCTGCGTTTGGGTCAATACCCACATTCCGATGGTTGCCGAGATGCCTCACGGCGGATACAAGAAGTCGGGCTACGGTAAGGACTTGTCGGCATATGCTTTGGACGATTACACGCGCATCAAGCACGTGATGATTAACCTCAACAGTTAGCCAACTATAAATATCAACATGCACGGGGGACAGAGTGGAAAATAGTGAGCGCGGCTCGGTAGAACTGAGCAATGTCACCAAAAAGTATGGTGATGTGCTTGCTGTAAACGGAATCAACTTGCAAATCAAGGCAGGCGAGTTTCTTTCACTGCTTGGCCCATCGGGCTGTGGCAAGACAACAACATTGCGCATGCTCGCGGGTTTCGAGCAACCAGATGAAGGCTTCATTCGGATCAATGGTCTTGAAGTGCAAGGTGTGCCGCCATATAAACGAGATGTCAACACGGTGTTTCAGCACTATGCGCTTTTTCCGCACATGTCAGTTGCAGAAAACGTGGCATATGGCTTGCGACAAAAAGGCGTCAACAAGATAGAGACTGCGACGCGTGTGATGGAAGCGCTCGACATGGTGCAGATGACTAAGTTGGCCGAGCGCAAGCCACGACAGATGTCGGGTGGACAACAACAGCGCATTGCAGTTGCACGTGCACTTGTTAATCGACCAAGCATCTTGCTTCTGGACGAACCGCTTGGCGCACTCGATCGCAAATTGCGCGAAGAGATGCAAATCGAGTTGAAGTTATTGCAGAGTCGTTTGGGCATCACTTTCGTATTCGTAACTCACGACCAAGAAGAAGCAATGTCGATGTCGAATCGAATTGCCATCATGCTCGACGGGCATATCGAACAACTCGGCGACCCTGAAACTGTCTATGAGCATCCAACGTCCGCATTCGTTGCCGGGTTCATTGGACGCAACAACTTCTGGCAAGGCGTTGCAACCGAGGATGGCGCAAAGGCCGATGACGACACAGTGTTCATAGCAACTCGGCCTGAAGAGAATGTGCCCAACGGTGAGGCAGCTCTCTCGGCCGTGCGACCAGAGTGCATCAACTTGTCTGCAGCCCAACCAGCTCAGTCAGCTAATGCGGTCGAAGCCAAGGTCGCTGGCGTGTCGCACTTCGGCGATGTTTTGCAATATGTGGTGAGCGCAAAGGGCCGTGACATTCTGGTGATGGTTGCACGAACCAATCCTGCGCGTTTTGCACTAGGTGAGACAGTGTGGTGCTCGTGGTCGGCTGAAGACGTGTATTTGTTCTCGGCTAGGCAAGCCAGTGTTGTTATGGCGGCTCCGGCACATGACTAATATCAAAATCAACGACTACAAGGGGAAATAACATGGCAATAGAAGATTCACAACAGAGTCCAAAACAGCTCCGCATGCTGGCACCGGACAGCTTTCGCGAGAAGCTCTCACGTCGTGCATTTTTGCAAGGTGGAACCGCGCTTGCTGGTTTTGCATTGATCGCTGCAGCTTGTGGAAATTCTTCGTCTGATGGAGCAGTAACGACAGATACTGCAGCACCTGGCCCAACCGATGGTTTGGCAAGTGGTGATTGGAGTCGTGTTATTAACACCGCAAGTGGCACGTTGGCCATGTATACGTGGGGTGATTACAACGATCCAGAACTTGTTGGCGCACTTGCCGCATCAACCTTGAGTGTGACTATGAAGGTTGACTACTTCGCAAGCAACGAAGATTTGATTACCAAGTTGGCCACAAGCGGCGGAGCAAGTGGTTTCGACATCGTTGTACCAACCGGCCCATACATTTCGCAGATGGTCGAAAAGGGCTTGCTTCAGAAGTTGGATAAGACCTTGATCCCAAACATGGTCAACGTTGATCCGTTGTACCTCGGTCAAGCGTGGGATACAACAAACGACTACTCGGTGTGCAAGAACTGGGGAACAACTGGTTTCTTCTACGACACAACCAAGATCTCGAAAGAACTCACAACTTGGCAGGACTTCATTGATGCCTGCATGGGTGAAGCCTCGGGCCAGTGTTCGGTCATCGATGCCGCTCCCAACTATGGCGGTATGTACTTTTGGGCAAATGGCATCGATTGGAATACAGAAGATGCGGCCAACTTGGACGCAGCCGAGAAATTCTTGGTGGATGAGTTTGCTCAACACATCAAAGCATTTGATAGCTACCCATCGACGAAACTCGCAGAAGGCGCATATTCGATTGCAATGGCTTGGAACGGCGACGCTCGTCAGGCATACGTGCGCATTGCTGACGCAGGTGGCAACCCTGAAGATTGGAAGTGGGTTCTTGGTGCGCCAGATACTGAGTTGTGGATGGATAACTACTGCATCCCAGTTGGGGCTCCAAACCCAGAGGCCGCACATGCATGGATCAACTGGGATTTGATTCCAGAGATTTCAATTCGTGACTTGCAGTACCACGGTTATCACACCGGCATGAAGAACATGTCGGCACTGATCGGTGAGATCGCACCCGATCTCGAAAAGGGCGACATGATTTTCTTCGGTGATGACCAAGTCAAGACCATGCACACCCAAGTCATTACACCAGCACTCGATCGACTCATCGACATTTTGAACAAGTCGAAGGCAAAGGCCGGGGGCTGATCTGGGGTGACCGAAACGGTCGCAACACGATTGAGAAAGCGATTTCACGGGCCTAAGTATTTACTTGCCCTGCCCGCAATTATTTGGTACCTGCTGTTTTTTGCATTGCCAATTGCTTTCATCGTGTTCTATTCGTTCGGCACCAAAGACTCAACAAAATTATTGCCGGTTGACTTCAGTCATCTTTCAACTCATAGCTATTCGGCGGTTTTCGACGAAACGTTTTTCAAGACGTTTAGAGGAACACTGCGCATTTCGGTCATTGCCACAGCAATGTGCGTGTTGATCGGTTTGCCGGTTGCCTATTTTGCAGCATTCAAAGTGCCAGAAAAATGGAAGGCGATCATTCTGGCTGCGGTTGTCGTGCCAAGTTTCACGAGTTTTCTCATTCGCACTGTCGCATGGAGAATTCCGCTAGCCCCAAACGGCACTTTTTCAAAATGGCTAGTTGGTATGGGGTGGATAGGACAGAGCGGGATTCAGATTCTTGAAACTCCTCTTGCCGTGCAAATAGCCATCGTCTACAACTATCTCGGGTTCATGATCTTGCCGCTTTTTGTGGCGCTTGACCGAATTGACGTGCGTATGCGCGAGGCAAGCAAAGACTTGGGAGCGGGTCGGGTAGCCACATTTTTTGGAGTGACTTTGCCGCTGGCTGGCCCAGGAATTGTGGCCGGCGTTCTGCTCACATTTATTCCGATGTGCGGTGACTACGTAACAGCAACGGTGCTCGGCGGCGCAAAGGGCAACATGATCGGAGCAATGATTGCTTCGCAATTCAGTGGTGCACAAAACTGGCCGCTTGGTTCTGCAATGGCGATCTTGATGATTGCAGCTGTGTTGCTGTCTCTCGGAGTTGGGTTTCTAGCAATGAAAATTGTTCCGCTGATCAGTTCGCTTGCTTCGCCTGCAGTGCAGAACCTGAGGCGCAAGATGCATGCACGTACTCTCGAGCAAGCAAAACACATCAAACCACGTACGCGAACAAAGATCGAAGTTTTACCTAAAGTGCTTGGCGTTTGGACTGCACTTGTGCTGGTGTTTTTGTTTATTCCAATTCTGTTGGTATTTCTGCATTCGTTCAACAACGGTGGTTCGTTCACGATTTGGTCAGGGAAATCGAGTACTAAGTGGTGGGGTGAATTATTTAATGGTGGCGAAATGGTGGGGGTTCTCGTTCGGTTCGCTGCACTGCTAGTCATCGGCATCGTGATTAAGCGATTGCTCAAAGGTCGCAACAATGTTCCCAAGTT
>WLPO01000039.1 GCA_009698745.1 Actinomycetota bacterium | reverse complement strand
TGCGCTTTTCAGGCGCATGCTCTGCCTACTGAGCTACCCGACCTTGAAGAGTGCAAGCACTCCCCAGCGGTCCCGACGGGACTCGAACCCGCGACCTCCGCCTTGACAGGGCGGCGTGAACTCCAACTTCACCACGGGACCAAATGTTTACAACCAACTGGAAAACCAGTGAGCTGCGTATAAATGGCCTGCTGTATTACAACTTGCTGTATTACCTGACTATCGCACCCCCAACGGGATTCGAACCCGTGCCGCCACCTTGAAAGGGTGGTGTCCTAGGCCACTAGACGATGGGGGCATGGACGAATTATTAGTTGGAAGAGCCCTTGAAATCTATCACTGGCTCTCCCTGTTTCCCCCGTGGCTATTGATACCTGTCATGAGTATTCATTTAACTGGGCAGTCACGGCCCAATCCAGCAACCAGCCGAGGTATCCATACAGCGCAAGGCGTTGATCGTTTGGGTCGTCCTCGTCCAAGTCAACATCAATGTCGGACTCATCTATGTCCAGCACGGTGCCAAGAACAAGACGCAAGTTATTAATTGACCGCGCGAACTCGTCCAACTCTTGAGAGGTAAGCACGGTCATGTTGTCAACAGACTCGCGTGCCAACACGGATGTGGCTACGCCAAGTGACTGCAAGCGCGAAGCCAGCAGGTCATCGCGCATGAGACGCTGATACTCCTCGTCATGTTTTGGATCTTGGTGATAAGCGGTCGGGAAGAGTCGCTTCAAATTTTCATCGGTTGATCCGTTCATCAAACTGTCGCGCAGTTGGTCGAGCAGTCCGATCAATGCTTCTTTGTCCGAACCTTCAAGCAACAACGCGTATTCGTTTTTTGCGATTGCGTGAATTGGACCTTTGTGTTTGCGAGCCATTATGCGTCTTCGCGTTGCATTGTTGCCCACAGTCCGTGCTCGTGCAGACGATAGACGTCGAGTTCGGCTCGCTCGCGAGTTCCGTTAGAAACAACTGCACGACCTTTGTGGTGCACATCGAGCATCAGTGCGGTTGCTTTTTCGAGGCTGTAACCAAAAAGCTTTTGCAATACGAGAGTGACATACGACATCAGATTGATTGGGTCGTTCCAGACGAGCACAATCCATGGGCGATCCGTATCAACCGCGCTATCGACGTCCGGTTCTTTAACGGTTGTTGGTCCAACCTCCGAATTGTTCACGCTTCTAGTGTGCCTTAGCCGAACGACCTTGGCGTAGCCTTGACGCGTGGCATTAGGCGTTCAACCAATAGTTCCTTCGCGGATCAGCTCTCGTTTATTTGGTCATGGCGACGGGAAACGGCGCGGCGCAAGCAAAAAGAAGCGCTCCAAATTCGGTTCGTACGTCGCACTGACGAAACCACGAATTATTGAATTACTCCTGGTCACGACAATTCCAACCATGGTGCTTGCGGCAGGCAAGTGGCCGTCGGTCAGCTTGATGGCTATTACCTTGCTCGGCGGGTCGCTTGCTGCCGGCGGGGCAAATGCAATCAATATGTACATCGATCGAGATATTGATGCACTCATGGTGCGAACGCAAGGACGACCATTGGTGACGGGCGATGTGAGTCCTCGAAACGCTCTGGTATTTGCGGTACTCCTTGAGATTGCCGCGTTTGCGGTGTTGTGGAGTGGCGCAAACCTACTTTCGGCACTGTTGGCACTGAGCGCAACGATGTTTTACGTCTGCATCTATTCGTTGTGGCTCAAGCGCACGAGCAAACAGAACATAGTTATTGGTGGCGCTGCCGGTGCAGTGCCGGTCTTGGTTGGCTGGGCCGCAGTGCAAAACTCGCTGGGCTGGGCCCCAGTGATTTTGTTTTTGGTCATCTTTTTATGGACACCGCCACATTTTTGGGCCTTAGCAATTCGTCACTCTGACGACTATCGAGCCGCCGGAGTGCCGATGTTGCCAGTTGTCGCCACTATGCAGGAAACAGTTCGCTCAATGGTCATCTATTCGGTGATCCTGACAGTCACTTCGCTCGTGCTGGTACCTGTCGCCAATCTTGGCTATATATATGGAATTACAGCGTTGCTATTTGGGACTCTTTTTATCCTCGGATCAATCCGATTGGGCCGTGACCCATCTGAATCCCGTTCAATGCGGTTGTTCTCGTTTTCAATTACCTATGTCTCGGTGTTGTTTATGGCATTGACCGTAGACGTGCTCGTGAATTAGTGCCCAGTGTCAGAAGAAGTTCGGGCGTGCGGCCCACTCATTGTTAGTCTGTTCTAGTTATGAGTACGGTCGATTCCACTGCCACTGCAGGCCATGCCTCCACATCTAGCGCCTTGGGCACGGTGGCAAATTGGATAACCACAACTGATCATAAAAAAATTGGTCGCCTTTTTGTGGGGGCCAGTGCTCTTTGGATGCTGAACATCGTTGGAGTCGGAATCGCACTTGGCATCGAGCGCATTGCTCCAGATACGGCGATATTTAATTCAAACAGCGTGACCCAGCTTTTTGCAATGCTGCGCACTGGGGCAACTTTCGGCGTTTTGTTGCCGCTCACACTCGGGTTCGGTATTGCTGTAGTTCCTACGCAGGTTGGTTCAAAGTCGCTGAGTTTCGCTCGTCTCGCAATGTTTGGTTTTTATGCATGGCTGATCGCTAGCGGACTGGTGATTGGGTCAATTGTCGCCAATGGTGGTCCTGGCGGCGGAAACTCACAAATGGTTGATCTGTATTTGATGGGTGTTGGAGTTGGTTTGGTCGGTGTAATTGCTGCGTCTGTCTCGCTCGTATCGACGGTTTTGACATCGCGCCGCAGCGGACTTTCGTTGCTTGAAATCCCAATGTTTTCTTGGTCGGTTTTTGTAGCCGCAATTTCTGTTGTGTTGACCTTGCCTGTGCTGCTCGGATCGCTCATCTATGTCGCAGTAGATCATCACTATGGACGTTTGGTATTTGGTGGCAACGAAGGTATTGACATGTGGCTCGGTTGGGGATTTAGCCAGCCTCAAACTTTCCTCTATGTCATTCCTGCAATTGGTTTGCTCGCCGAGTTGGCACCGGTAGCCGCACGAATTCGTCAACCATTGCGCGGCGCGATGTTGATTGGCGTTGCACTTGTTTCATCGGCCATGTTCGGCACCGTGACACAAACATCCCACGTGTTCGTGTGGGGTGGAACACTAAGCGACAAGCTCAAGAGCGCAATTCCGTATGCATGGTTTAACTTGTTGCCAGTCTTGGGCGTAGTGATCGTTACTCTTCTTGCACTGCTTGCAATTCAAAAAGGCACGACGCGATTGATCGCTCCGCTTGTGCCAACATTTTTGGGTGTCGGAATGATTGTTGTGGGCATGGCGGGAAATGCCGTGCAGAAGATCGAATCAGCCAAGCTTGCCGGCAGCGTTTTTGAAGAAGCCGCAGTTACTTACATTGCGTACGGAGCAATGTTGTGTGCATGGGGCGCTATTTCGTACTTCGGTCCATCGTTGTGGGGGCGCAAGATTTCGGACACAGCCGTGATTGGCATTGGAGCACTCGGAATGTTCGCAACGGTTTTGGCGTCGGCACCGTTTTACTTCGCAAAAGATCAGGTTGCTGGCGTAGTCAGTGATTTCGATTACTCCGGTCCACAAACCCTCTTCAACACCGTTGTCTCCGCTGGGCATGTGCTGATGGCTCTCTGTTTGTTGAGCGCAATTGCGTTGTCAGTCAAGTCACTGAGCAGTGGCGAAGCAGTGAGTGCGGATGTATGGAGCGATCAATGAGCACAACAACTTCACGCGCATTGCCAAGTGGAGCAAATCCGGCACCACGTAGTTCAATTTTGGTAGCAACAAGTGCGGTTGCAGCGGCTGGAACGATGCTGATGTTTGGCATGTTGGCCATGTGGCTCAAGTTTCGCGACGGTTCTTCGTTGCGCGAATCTGCTCGCGGCAAGATGATTCACGATTGGTTGCCAGCCGACATCAAAATTCCTGAAGTTGCTACAAACACAATGGCGATCACGATGGTGATTGCTTGCATCATGGCGCAGTGGGCTGTGTATTCGACTCGCCGTAATGATTCCTCGCACGCAACGATGGCACTCGCAATCACGTCGGTCATTGGTATTGCAGCAATAAACGCCCAGGTTGCTGTGTATTTGCAAATGGGAATGGGCCTTACCGATGGTCCCTACCAAACAATGTTTTACGCCATTACAGGCACAATGCTTGCATTGCTCGTAACCGGCGTTGCATTTTCAATTGTCACAATGTTTAGAGCAGTTGCCGGCCGCCTCGGTGACTCAAGCGTCATGAGCGCACATGCGCTGTACTGGTATTTCCTCACCGCAGTGTTTGTTGCACTGTGGTTCGTCGTGTACGTGCAGAAGTAGGTACGAGCAATGTTTACTCCCGGATCCAAATACCTCATCGCGATCACTGGCTTGAGCGCTGTTTCATTTGCGCTGTACATGCTGCTGGTCCATCCATCAGCGATCGGTGCTGTTGCACTCATTGGTCTTTTGGCCGCAACAAGTTTGCTCACCGGAATTACTTTGTTCACTCGCGATGGTCATGCCTCGGAAGGTCAAACATCTGCAGCAGCTCTTGACACACCAACACCAAGCATGTGGCCACTTGTTGGCGCTGCAGGTTTCGCACTGTTGCTCGTTGGCACAATCACTACGCCAATCGTCTTCATCTTTGGAATCGTCGCAATGCTCGCAGCGTTGGTTGAGTGGACCGTGCAAGCTTGGAGTGAGCGAAGCTCGGCAGACGTTGCATACAACGCCCAAATTCGTCAGCGGATATTGAATCCGATTGAGTATCCAATCTTGGCCGCGGTTGGCATTGCAGTGATTATCTTTTCTTTCTCTCGAGTGATGCTTGCGATCAATAAGGATGCTGGTGCGATTATTTTTATCGCGGCTGCCGCTGCCATTTCGCTCGTTGGTGTACTCATCAGCGTTCGTCCACAACTCAAGAAGAGCATCGTTGGAACAATCGCCGTGGTTGCGGCCTTGGGTCTTGTCGGAGCAGGTATCGCAGGAATGGGTGTTGGTATGCGCGAAGAACTTGTGGTCGCCGCCCAGGAAGATCACTACGCACACAAGGAATGTGGCGCAGAGAAGTCAGAACACTTTGATAAGGGTGTTTCTGAAACCATTTCAGCAACGAGCGGCGCAGATGCAACAATCGAATTGATTGATGGCAAGCTCACTGCACACGCACAAGGTATTGAAGGACTGCAAGATTCGATCACAGTGAGGCGATCGAACCCAATCAACATCATTTTCCGCAACAAAGATGCAGGCGAATTTAGACTGAGCGCATACTTGGGCAAAACAAAAGTTGCCGATGGAGTTTCAGAAGATTTGATTACCTGCACCCAACTGCTCCCACAGGGCGCCGAGCAGTGGTTGACTTTTACTATCGCCAAACCATCAGTAAGTGGCGAGCCGTACACTCTGTCGATCCCGGGCCTTGCAGGCCAAAGTGTTGAGGTGGTAGTGCCGTGAACCACATCAAGAACGCTTCTGATGCTGCATCTCGGGTCAATATGCTTACTCGGGTGATAGGTCGACTTAAGCCTGTAATTCTCGGCACTGCAGGAACAATGTTCCTTGCAAGCTGTGCAACAAATGCACCGCAAGATACGTGGCAGCCAAAAGGACCTAACGCGCAAAAGATCGACAGTTTGCAGAAACCAGTTTTTGCCGTCGCCGGAATCATCGGATTGATCGTTGCTGCGGCTGTCACTTACAGCATCATTAAGTTTCGCGACAGAGGCCAGCCGATTCCAAAACAGAGCCACGGAAACCCTGCGCTTGAAATCACGCTGACAATTATCCCGGCGCTGATCTTGGCTGTAGTTGGTGTCTTTACCTTCCGCACTGTGTTTGACCTCAACAAGACGAGCGACACGCAGATGATCATCAACGTGACCGGTCAACAGTGGTGGTGGGAGTATGACTACCCGGCCAACAACGAATATGGCATTACGCAGCCAATCATCACTTCTGGTCAATTGGTAATTCCTGTTGGAACCAAAGTGATGTTGCGCGAAACAAGCCGCGACGTCATTCACTCATATTGGATTCCTGCACTCAACGGCAAGCGAGACGCTGTGCCGGGTCGAATTACAATTAATCGCATTGAGGCTGACGAGCCTGGCATTTATGCAGGTCAATGCACCGAATTTTGTGGTTTGTCGCACGCAAACATGCGCATGGAAGCTGTTGCATTAAGCAAAGAAGACTTTGCTAAGTGGGTAGCCAATCAACTCAAGCCATATGCAGCTCCCGCCG
Organism: Actinomycetota bacterium; assembly: GCA_009698745.1. Lineage (GTDB taxonomy): Bacteria > Actinomycetota > Acidimicrobiia > Acidimicrobiales > Ilumatobacteraceae > UBA3006. The sequence continues at coordinate 6,453 of WLPO01000039.1, read as the reverse complement.
AAGGAACTCTTGCCAAAGAAGGCGAAACAGTGTTTCTCAACCAGTGCACACGGTGCCACCAAGTCAATGGACTTACTCGTGCAGACGGCACTCCAGTCATTGCTGCTCCAGACGAAAACGTGTGGTCGGGTGCAGTTCCAAACCTTTCTCACCTCATGAGTCGCAACACGTTTGCTGGAGCAATGTTTGATTTGCTCACGCCCGAATGTCGCAATGATGTTTGGAAGTCGGACTCCGCATCATTTGGTGCAAAGTATCTTGCTGGTGTGAGCGAACCATGTCTCAACCAAACTGATCTGCGCGGTTGGTTGCGCAATGCGCCTGCCAAGAAACCGATGTACGCCAATCCTGCACAACTTGCTGCAACTGGCGGCAAGTATCGCGGAATGCCAAACCTTGGTTTGAGCGAATCTGATATCGAAAAACTCGTTGCCTACCTGCTCACGCTGAAGTAATCGGAGATTCTCATGGCCAATATTGAAAACTTCGCCACGCCGTCATCGGCCATGGGCGCGCTCAAGCGTCCAGTAGTTACAAAAGGCTGGCGCGAATGGGTGTTCACTGTCGACCACAAAAAGCTTGGCATCATGTACATGGCCACAGCAATGTTCTTCTTTGTGGTTGGTGGTCTTGAAGCCGTATTGATCCGTCTGCAACTTGCACTTCCGAACGGCAAGATTCTTAATGCGGACTTGTACAACCAGATGTTTACGATGCACGCCACGACGATGGTGTTTTTGTTTGTCATGCCAATGGCTGCAGGTTTTGCTAACTACTTCATCCCACTGCAGATCGGCGCGCGAGACGTTGCGTTCCCGCGCATCAATGCGTTCGGTTTCTGGGCGTTGCTTTTCGGTGGACTATTCATCAACCTCTCGTGGTTTTTGGGTGGCGCTGCTGATGGCGGTTGGTTTATGTACGCGCCAAACTCTGGACCAATCTTTTCGCCAAGCCACGGCGTCGATTTCTGGGCACTCGGCCTTCAGATTGCGGGTATTGCATCGTTGACTGGTGCAATCAACCTGATCGTGACAATCCTCAATATGCGTGCTCCTGGCATGAAACTCATGCGCATGCCGATCTTCACATGGATGATTTTGGTTGTGCAGTTTTTGTTGGCATTCGCTGTTCCAGTTATCACCGTCGCGTTATTCTTGCTTTCGTTCCAGCGCAACTTTGGTGCAACGTTCTTTGACGTCGCAGCAGGCGCCGACCCATTGTTGTGGCAGCACTTGTTCTGGATCTTCGGTCACCCAGAGGTATACATCCTCATCTTGCCAAGCTTCGGAATTATTTCGGAAGTGCTTCCAGTGTTTTCACGTAAGCCACTGTTTGGTTATCCGTTCGTGGTGTTCTCTGGTGCAGCAATTGGTTTCGTTGGTTGGGGTGTGTGGGCTCACCACATGTTTGCCTCGGGCCTCGGTCCAGTGTCGGTTGCAGTGTTCTCGATTTCGACTATGGCAATTGCAGTTCCTACGGGTGTGAAGATCGTTAACTGGACGCTCACGTTGTGGGGCGGCAAGTTGTGGTTTACAACTGCTATGAAGTTTGCAATCGGCTTGATTGTGTTGTTCACTATTGGCGGTTTGTCCGGTGTAACTCACTCAGTCGCACCGTCTGACACTCAGCAGACTGACACGTATTACATTGTCGCTCACTTCCATTACGTATTGTTTGGTGGAGCAGTGCTCGGATTGTTCTCTGGCTTTTACTACTGGTGGCCAAAGATGTTTGGCAAAATGCTCAATGAAAAACTTGGAACCTGGAACTTCTGGTTCATGGTGATTGGCATGAACCTCACGTTTGGTCCAATGCACATTCTTGGTCTACAGGGCCAACCACGTCGTATGTACCAGTGGACAGAGAATCGCGCGGGCGAAGGCTTCTTCAATCTCGCCTTTTGGAACCTCATCGCTTCGATCGGTTCGCTCGTCCTGGTCGTCGGTGTGTTCTTGTTCTTGGTCAATATTTTCATCACCGCTCGCAGCGGCAAGGTTGCTCCGCTCGATCCATGGGGCGCACGCAGCCTCGAGTGGATGACGAGCAACCCACCAAAGGAACACAACTTCGATTCGATTCCAACTGTGCATCACCTCGACGAGTTCTTCCATCGCAAGTACGCAGAAGACGCCAATGGTCAAATGCAGCAGATAGCGACCGCGGAAGAAGTGTTGAAGCAGCTTGAAGATAATGCTGATGCGCACATTCACATGCCGTCACCTTCGTACTGGCCGATTGTCATTGCGTTTGGTCTGCCCGTTACGTGTTTGGGTGTTATTTACTCAATCCCATTGGCGATTTTTGGCGGCCTCATTATTTTGATGGGCGCATTTGGTTGGGCACTCGAACCAAGTACTGCTCCAGACACCGACTTCGACCCACCATCATCAAGCAACACCTCAAAGGATGTGGTTCACGTTGGATAATTTGGCTACAGCACACGACACGCACGAAGGTGCAGCACATTCGTCAACCGGTCTGTCCAATGTCAAGTTGGGCATGTGGTTGTTTCTTGGCACAGAGTGCTTGCTGTTCGGTGGACTCATTTCTACGTACATGTTGTACCGCGGCCGCGTAGGCACTGGTCCACGACCATCGCAAGTATTTGACATTCCGTTTACATCTGTCAGCAGCTTCGTATTGTTGATGAGCTCGCTCACCATGGTGCTGGCTGTATCGGCAGCACACAAACGTGATGACCGCTCAACCAACTTGTGGCTTGTGATAACTGCACTTTTGGGTGCAACTTTTGTTGGCGGCCAGGTGTACGAGTTCACTGCGTTTTACAACGAAGGAATGGGTTTTTCGACAAGCCTTTTCAGCTCAAGCTTCTTTGTACTTACAGGTTTTCACGGCGTTCACGTAACAGTGGGAATCATCATGTTGCTCGCACTACGCGGCATGCTCAAGAACAACAAAGTTCCAGGCAGCCGTGCAGAAACGGTTGAAATGATCGGCTTGTATTGGCACTTCGTGGACATCGTGTGGATCATCATCTTCACCCTTATCTATTTGATTCCGGCATAACGATGAACACGACTGCAGCGCCAGAATCTCACGCAACCGAACACGGTTTGTCAACCGCCGGATACGTGCGCATCGCACTGATCTTGGCTGCTATCACTGGACTCGAAGTTTCCACGTATTACGTAGATTTCGGCAGACTCTTTTTGCCAGCACTTTTGATCATGATGGTGATCAAGTTTGTGATGGTGGTGAGTTACTTCATGCACCTCAAGTTTGACAACAAAGTATTTAGCTGGTTGTTCTATACCGGTCTGATATTGGCCGTGGGTGTGTACTGTGCCGCGCTGGCCACATTCAAGTTCTTTGGCTAGCTCACTCGCAGGGGTAGATCCCTGGAGATTTCAAGCCCACATTGAAGTGTGGTTGCTGATGATTGCGATTATCGGCAGTTATGTCTACGCGATCAAAGTTATTGGTCCTCGAGTGGTTCCGCATGGTGTCGTAGTGACTCGCCGTCAGATTCAGGCATTTACAGCAGGCGCATTGCTGATGTGGATCGCTTCAGATTGGCCCATTCACGACATCGCCGAAGAGTATTTGTATTCAGTGCACATGATGCAGCACATGATGTTGTCGTACTTTGTGCCACCACTGATGTTGTTGGCTACTCCAAAGTGGTTGTTTGATGCCATATTTGGGACTGGTCGAGGTTTCAGGGCAATCAAGTTTCTTAGCCGTGCAGCGGTTGCTGGTCTGTTGTTCAACGTGATGGTCATGGTCGCACATATTCCCGACGTGGTGAATCGCAGCGTGTCCAACGGTCCAATGCATTACAGCTTGCACATCTTGCTTGTCTTGACATCACTCTTAATGTGGATGCCAATCTGTGGGCCGGAGAGATCGTTTCGCTTGCAGTACGGCGCAATGATGATTTATCTGTTTCTGATGTCGGTGATTCCAACGGTGCCGGCAGCGTGGTTAACGTTTGCTGAAGGCTCGGTCTATAAGCACTACGACATTCCAGTTCGTGTGTGGGGTCTTTCAGTAACCACCGATCAGCAACTTGCCGGCGCAGTGATGAAAAGTGCAGGCAGCATGTTTCTTTGGACGATTATCGTCGTCATATTCTTCCGACGATTTATTGGACGATTTTTTGCTGAGGCAAGTTACTCCAAAGAATCACATTAAGTCTGAAGTTAACTCCAGCGAAAAAACTTTGCAGCTGTAAGTGGTGCAAGTAGCGCCCAGCAGGCAAGCACAATCCAAGAACTTTGGCAATAAGCAGCAGTGTCGGTGATAGCACCGCGAAGCACATCGGCCAGTGCTCCCGAAGGCAGTAATTTTCCGACATTCTGCAACGGCTCGGGGAGTTTGTCGAGTGGAAAAATGACTCCGCCCAACAAGAGCAACACCAGATACAGACCATTTTGTGCTGCCAAGTTGACTTCGGCACGCAGGGTTCCGGCCATCAATAAACCAATTCCTGCAAAAGCCATGGTGCCAGCAAAGAGCGCCACAATAAGGAGTAGTGCATTGGCAATATCAGCATCTTTGCCAAGCACAATCGCAATTGAGTACAGCACTGCCAACTGAAGTATTTCAATCAGCACAACCGCAAGGCTTTTGGCGACAATCAAACGACCTGTGCCAAGCGGTGTTGCACCCAGGCGCTTGAGCACCGAATACGAGCGTTCAAAACCAGTGGCAATACCAAGGCTGACCATGGCTGTTGACATAATGGCGAGTGCAAAAATGCCCGGCAGCAAGAAATCAACAGGCGTCTGTCCATTGGTTGGCAATACATCTACCTGACTAAAAAAGACGAGTAGTGCTGCTGGAATTCCGATGATCACCAGCAACTGTTCGGCATTGCGCGCAATTACCCGAATTTCGGAGCGAAGTTGGGCAAACAAAATTTTCATTGCGAACCGCCAGCAGTGAGGCGTCGAAAAATGTCTTCAAGGCGTTGTGCACCCGCTCGCAGATCACGAATGTCGGCACCATGAAACGACATCCATTCAGAAAACTTGCCAATCACTGCGGCGTCGGCTGTGCCTGTGATGACATATTCGTCGCCCATGTTTTGAATAGGGAAGTCGAGATATTTTGCCAGGGCCGCAACATCAAAAGCGATACCAGAACGAAATCGAATTTCGTAACTCTGCGAACGAATCGATTCGAGTGAACCATTGGCAACAATTTTGGCCTCATGAAAAATGACCACATCATCAGCACAACGTTCGGCTTCATCGAGTTCGTGGGTTGCAAGCACGACGGCACAACCAGTTGATGCAAGATTTTTGATGACAGCGCGAATCATGTCGCGACCGTTTACGTCAACACCAGAGGTTGGTTCATCCAAAAATGCGACTTCTGGTCGTGCAGTGAGGGCTAGTGCAAGCGACAAACGCTGTTGCTCGCCACCCGAGAGTTTCTTCCAGGTGCTCTTCGTTCGGTGCTCAAGACCAACGGTCTTAATCACTTCGTTGGCAACAACACCTTTGCCGTAGAGGCTGCAGTAATGGGCAACGATTTCACCAACGCGAGCAGTTGGGTAGATGCCACCATCTTGCAACATCACACCAATGCGCTTGTTCAGTTGCTTGCGGTCGCGTTGTGGGTCGAGACCCAACACACGAACCGAGCCCGACGTAACTGCTCGAAAGCCCTCGCACGCCTCGATGGTCGATGTCTTACCCGCACCGTTTGGTCCAAGGATGACCGTTACCCGACCTGCGTGTGCATTAAACGAGACATGCTCAACAGCAGTAACCGCTCCGTAGCGCATCATTAACTGGTCTACTTGTACGGCGGCATCGCCAGTCGTTGTAGAAGTAGTGCTCACGCATATCAGCGTACGCAAATCAGACCCGATGCACCACGCCGCAACGCTAAAGTGAATTCTCAGTGATTGACGTTCGACTTTTGCGAAATGACCCCGAGATGGTCCGTGCCTTGTTGGCGCGACGACATAAGCCAGAACTTCTCGTACAGCTGCAAGAGGCCGAGACCCTCGACGCGAGATTGCGAGATATCACCACCGAACGAGATAGCACTCGCGCCAAAGTGAATGACCTCTCGAAGCAAGTTGGGGCCCTTCGCCGCTCGGGCGACAACGATGCAGCCGAGGCTCTGATGGCCCAAAGCCGTGCGATGGGTGATGCCGAGCAGGCACTTGTTGTCGAGTTCGATCAACTCACCGAATCTCTGCGCGATGTACTGCTGCGCATTCCAAATACGCCACATCCCGACGCGGTTGACGGTGCAGGAGACCACGAGAATCCAACAATCACTGGGCCTGTCAATATGCCCGCGTCGTTTCCTGACTACCAGCGCGTGCCCCACTGGGAGACAGCGACTGCTTTGGGCATTCTCGACAATGAGCGCGCCGTCAAGATCAGTGGTGCAATGTTTACGATGCAACGGGGAGCAGGGGCAACCTTGGCTCGCGCACTGTGTCAACTTGCGCTCGATCGCAACGCAGAC
>WLPO01000038.1 GCA_009698745.1 Actinomycetota bacterium | reverse complement strand
GATGCCGAACTCTTTGGCGTTAGCGCGCATGACATCAATTTGTTTTGCCGAAATCGGATCGGCAATTGGCAGGTGGATGTCTTGAGTTGGAACGTTGTGGTCTTCGGTTGCAACCGTGAGATCGGGGCGGCGAATCTTGCGATTGTTGATACGCAAACCATCAAATGCCTGCGGGCTCGTTACTTCATGAACAAGGTGCAAATCGATGTACAACAACTCGGCATCACCAGGAGCGTTGTTGACCATGTGACGGTCCCACACTTTTTGGGGCAACGTCAGTGGGCGTGTGGTCGGATTTGCCATTCCTCTATTCTGCCGTGATTTCTGCAAAAAATCACCGTTGCACTGCACTTGATGCTGCTTCGCGCACACATCGGGGCATGACAAAACACACGAATACACCAGTAGCCCTAGCCACATGCGTCGAACAGAGCCTGCATATGTCGCTCGACGGATTTGATCTCAAGCGTGCCCGTTTATACGGCATCAGCGTGGTGGATGCGGGCGGTGTGAATCGGCTCGAAGATGGCGCGTTACGAATCACATTTCTTGCCGAGCACGGTGATGTATATGAATTGATTGATGCACCGACGAGTGCCATCGTGAGAATGTTTGACGCTGCAGTGGTGCTGACGTGTGGATGGGCTGCGCCGATTGATCGAAGTCATGAAAGCGATGACGACGATGTTGATCTCGACGCAAATGAGAAAGTTCCGCCAAGTCAGCACCCGCAGCGGCGCCGAGTGCGGCTAGTCGTGGTGGTGGGAGACCAGGGTGTTGGATCGGTGTTGCGATTTGCCGATACGCCCAAGGAGATCGTGACCGACGCTGGATCGGCACGCGGCAGCTTGGCGGATGCGGTGACCAACCTCTGGTTCGACAGCCCCGTGCATGTGGCGCGATCTAGTACCGCGATCTAACAGTAAAAACTATTAGGTAGTTGATCTGCCGATAACTTGAAGGTGTGAGTACATGGGCGCAAGAGGTGCGACAACTTGCTCGAGATCGAGACGCCGTCATTTTGGCGCACAATTATCAGTTGCCCGAGATACAAGACGTGGCCGACCACGTAGGTGACTCGTTGGCGCTGTCACGCATTGCGGCACAAGTTAAAGAATCAACAATCATTTTTTGTGGCGTGCACTTCATGGCCGAGACCGCAAAAATTTTGAGCTACGACAAGACGGTGATCATTCCTGATGCACGCGCAGGTTGCTCGCTCGCAGACACCATCAACGCAGAACAGTTGCGCATGTGGAAAGCCGAACACCCTGGTGCGGTAGTGGTGAGTTACGTCAACACTACAGCAGCAGTAAAAGCCGAAACAGACATTTGTTGCACGTCATCAAACGCGGTCGAAGTTGTGCAGTCGATAGACCCAAACACAGAAATTCTGTTTTGCCCAGATCAATTCTTGGGAGCACACGCACAACGCGCAACCGGTCGCACCAACATGCATATTTGGATGGGCGAGTGTCATGTGCATGCAGGCATCAATGGTCAAGACTTGAAGGCGATGGTTGCCGCTGAACCAGATGCAGAATTATTTATTCATCCAGAATGTGGATGCGCGACCTCGGCGATGTATTTGGCCTCGAGTGGCGCGGTGCCAGCCGAGCGAACCAAGATTTTGTCGACGTCAGGGATGATTACGGCCGCCAAAGAGACTCAGGCCAAGAAAGTTTTAGTTGCAACAGAGACGGGCATGCTGCATCAACTGCGCAAAGCGAATCCACTCGTCATCTTTGAGCCAGTTAATCGCGCGGCAGTGTGCAAGTACATGAAAATGAATACACCAGAAAAACTGCTTGAGGCACTTCGAACAGGTAAAGACGAAGTGACTGTGCCGCAAGAAATTGCAGACAGAGCACGACTTTCGGTTGAGCGCATGATTGCGATAGGTACGCCGTCAAGGACAAAGGAATAGCAATAGTCGTGACGACGCGAGCAGTTTCATTGCCTGCTGCCTTGAGTGCTCCAGATGTGTCATGGACACGAGATACGGATGTTGTGGTGCTTGGCTCTGGCGCAGCAGGCTTGGCTGCAGCGCTTGCTGCTCGACCAGTTCGCGATGTATTGATAGTTACAAAAGACACTCTTGATGCCGGGTCGACCGCATGGGCTCAGGGGGGATTGGCTGCAGTGTTTGACCCAGCCGACACGTTTGCCGAACATGTGCGTGACACGTTGGATGCCGGCGGTGGTCTGTGCGATGAAAGTGCAGTGACGTCGCTGGTTCGTGATGCTCCGACCGCAATTGATTATTTAGAAAAAATGGGTGCAGCTTTTGACCCAGGCGCAGACGGATCGCGTGCATTGACTCGTGAGGGTGGGCACTCGAGGTCGCGCATTGTGCACGCGGGTGGCGATCAGTCGGGTGCCGAAATTCAGCGCACACTCGACGAAAATGCCATCAACGCAGGTGTAGAAGTTTTGGAGAATGCTTTTGCTCTCGACTTGGTATTCGGACCAGACCTTGCGTCAGGCAAACGTCAAGTTGCCGGTATCCGTATTGCAATGCTCAACGGTGATGGAACAGTTGAAAGTGTTGGCGTAGTTACTGCTCGCGCGATCGTGATTGCGACGGGTGGCTATGGCCAAGTTTTTGCAAGCACATCAAACCCACCCGCTGTTACGGGTGATGGTCATGCACTTGCATTGCGCGCCGGACTCACGCTGCGCGATCTTGAGTTTGTGCAATTTCATCCGACTGTGTTGTGGCAAGAAGTTGGATCAACAAAACAACAAGTCTTGATTTCGGAAGCCGTGCGCGGTGAGGGTGCAGTGTTGTTTGATGCTGCAGGCGAGCGAATCATGAAGGGCGTGCATCCTCAAGAAGATTTGGCACCACGAGATGTTGTGGCTGCTGCGATCAGTGCACGAATGGCACAAAATATTAATGGCGTCGATGATCACGTGTATTTGGATGCGACGCACATCGGCGAACGATTTGCGACTCGGTTTCCATTCATCACCAAAGCATGCAACGCGGCAGGTATTGATCCTCAACATGATCGCATTCCGGTTGCACCAGCAGCTCACTACACATGTGGTGGAATCGACTCAAACATGGACGGCACAACTGAAGTTGAGGGGTTGTACGCCGTTGGCGAAGTGGCTTACACCGGTGTTCACGGAGCAAATCGATTGGCATCGAATAGCTTGACCGAAAGTCTCGTGGTCGGCACACGTGTTGGACGCAACTTGGCATGGAAGATGCCAACTCGAGTTGAACCGGTAGTTGACGCGACCGACTTGCAGTCAAACAACACGGTGGGACTGTTGGATGACTCGATGCGCGCACATGTGCGAGTGACGATGTCGAAGCATGTTGGCGTATTGCGCCGTCCAGATGGTCTACAAGCCACGATGGATGCGTTGGCGGTGACGGCAGAAAAGATTGATTCCAAGACTCCTGCATCACGACGCAATTTTGAAGCGACAAATATTTTGACGGTAGCCACAGCCGTTGCTGCTTCGGCGCTGGCTCGCACCGAGAGCAGGGGATGTCACCGGCGCACCGACACAGCGGAAGCACGTGATATTTGGCTGCGACATTTACAGGTTTCTTTGAGCAACAATCAGCTCGTTATTGACAACCTGCCGGCAGAGAGTGCATAGCAATGCAGTACCACCAGCTCTCTGATGCAACTGCCCAGCAATTGTTGGCAAACAACATGGGGCTTGACGACGTGCGTCGTTTGATTGCGGTGGCACTCGACGAAGACTTAAAGAATGGTCACGACGTCACTACCAACTCGACAGTACCGGCTAGCCAACGAAGCACTGGAGTATTTGCAACTCGCATGAACGGATGCATCGCAGGTCTAGACGTGGCAATTGCAGTGCTTGAAATGGTGTGTGGCAGCGAAAACATTATTGCAACAAAGCACGTGGACGATCGTGCACGAGTAAAGCCCGGTGACAAACTGCTGAGTGTTGAAGCACCAACACGTGGATTGCTCACCGCAGAGCGCACAGCGCTGAATCTGCTGTGTCACTTGAGTGGTGTTGCAACAGCAACGAGCGAATGGGCAGATGCACTTGTTGGTACTGGTGCGCAGGTGCGCGACACCCGCAAGACAACTCCGGGCATGCGTGCACTCGAGAAATACGCAGTGCGATGTGGAGGCGGTGTGAATCATCGCATGTCATTGTCGGACGCTGCGCTCGTGAAAGATAATCACATTGCTGCAGCAGGTGGAGTGGCCGAAGCATTTGCATCGGTGCGTGCCGGTGCGCCAAATATTGCAATTGAGATAGAGGTCGACACGCTTGATCAACTGCGTGTTGCGCTTGGTGCTGGAGCCGATTTGGTGTTGCTCGACAATATGGCACCGGCAACGCTCAAAGAAGCGGTGGCCATTGCCGTGAGCCATCGAAACTCAACAGGCAAAGATGTGATCTTGGAAGCGAGCGGCGGACTTACGTTGGAATCCGTAGCTGCAGTTGGTGCTACTGGTGTGCGCTATATCTCGGTGGGTGCATTGACGCACTCTGCCAAAGTGCTCGACATCGGCCTAGATCTCTAGCCGATTTATAACAGTCGTTATAAAAGAAGTTTTGAGCGTTGATGAACACTCGTGATAGCAGCCAGCAACATAGGAACGTACGTACGGTGATCGGTGTATACGGCATTGTGTGCACCATCAATGAAGTGCGCATCTACATCGTCAAGTAAATCGATAAGTCGTTGTTGGCGATCAACTGCAACAACTTGATCTTGGGTGGTGATGACAACCGATGCAGGTACATCGACTTCTTTGAGCCACGAAGTTGAATCGAAGTTGCCAATCGCACTGCCTGCTTCAATGATCTTGCGCCAGTCATGCGAAGCCATCTGCTCGAGAGCCCACGGCTCAAGACCATCACCCTTGCGTTGCATATACAGCTGCTCGGTGAGCCAATCAATGGTTTGGTTGGGGGTGAGACGCGCAAGTACCGCCAATCCTGTGAGTCCCAGGAACGACAGTCGCTCTTCGCGCGACACCGCAAAACTTGCGGCCGTAGAGCACAGCACGAGGCCGCGCACTCGAGATTCGTGACGCTTCCAGACCAACTGTGCAATGGTGCCGCCCATCGAGTATCCAACCGGGATAAACGTATTGATGCCGAGCACATCGGCAATTGCTGCAACGTCATCGGCGCAGTCCTCTAAACGAAATGGACTTTTTGAATTGATTCCTTTGCCATGTCCACGATGATCTGGAGCAATGATTCGAAAATGTTCACCAAGCGCATCGAATGCTGTGAACCAATTGAGATCTGCAGTTGCAGTCCAGCCGTGCAACAAGAAAATTACTGGAGCGCCAGGTGGACCCTGCACCTCACGAATAAATGTTTGACCACGACCCGGCAATTCGAGCGCACGACCTGGAGGGAGCGACATTGTGTGAGGGCTAAGGCTTTCTATCGTGCGGATTCGGTATCGAGCACTTTGACTTTGAGTTTGCCATTCGGTGCGTCATAGGAAACCGTTGCACCTTTTTTTGAACCGAGCAAGCTTGAACCGAGCGGAGAGCTTGGGCTCATCACGCTGACATCGCCAGCCTCTGGGCGCTCTTCAACATGACCGATCAAGTAGCGCTCTGCATCAGAGTCGGCGTCGCCGTCGTACACGATGGTGACGATGGTGCCAAGACCGACTACACCATCTGGTGCTGGCGGAATTATTTCGGCATCTTCGAGAAACGATTCGATTTGGCGGATACGACCCTCCATGTGACCTTGCTCATCTTTGGCTGCGTGGTAGTCGCCGTTCTCTTTTAGGTCGCCCATTTCTCGGGCTCGCTCGATCTTGTCGGCTACTTGAATACGGCCACGAGTGGTGAGATCAGTGAATTCAGCGGTCAAACGGTCATGAGCCGCCTGAGAAAGTTGATGCTTTGCCATGCGCACAAAGGTTAGCGGTGCTAATTGCGCCCTACGATATAGGGGTATGGCAACGTCAAAAACAACATCACCATCTGGCAAGAAGCATCGCATTGCAGTCATTGGTGGCGACGGCATTGGCCCAGAAGTCGTAAAAGAAGCGCTCAAAGTTTTGCGTGCTGCTGGCGCGCAACTCGAGACAACCGATTTTGATTTGGGTGGCGCGCGGTATTTGCGTGACGGCGAAGTGCTGTCGGATGAGACACTCGCACAGTTGCGCAATTTTGATGCCATCTTGCTCGGTGCTGTGGGTACGCCTGGCGTGCCACCTGGTGTGATTGAGCGTGGTCTATTGCTCAAGATGCGTTTTGAGTTGGACCTGTATATCAATCGTCGTCCATTTGCAGGCACGGCACCCGGACACACCACGCCGCATGACTTTATTGTGATTCGTGAAAACACCGAAGGGCCATATGTCGGCGAAGGTGGCGTATTGCGCAAAGGCACGCCACAAGAAGTTGCAACACAGGGAAGCGTAAATACCGCACACGGTGTAGAGCGCTGCGTGCGCTACGCATTTGAGTTGGCTGCAACGCGTACTCGCAAACATCTCACGCTCGTACACAAGACAAACGTTCTTACTTTCGCTGGTGATTTGTGGCAGCGCACATTTGATCAAGTTGCAAAAGAGTTTCCTCAAGTTGCAACCGCATACAACCACGTAGATGCTGCCTGCATTTATTTCGTACAAGACCCACATCGCTACGACGTGATTGTGACCGACAACTTGTTTGGCGACATCCTTACTGACTTGGGTGGAGCAGTGAGCGGCGGCATTGGCATTGCGTCGTCTGCAAACCTCAATCCAGCCGGCACTGGTCCATCTATGTTTGAACCCGTGCATGGCTCAGCACCCGACATCGTTGGCACAGGCAAGGCAAACCCTGTTGCCGCAATATTGTCGGCAGCACACATGCTTGAGTTTTTGGGTGAAAACGCAATGGCTGAGCGCGTACGCACCGCGTGCCAAGCACCAGCAAGCGGCTCAACAAGCCAAATGGGTGACGAAATTAGTGCCAGAGTCGCTAAATAAGAGCGATAGTTTAGAACGCAATTCGATTTCAGTATTCACGTAGCACATCAACACAGAGGGAAATATGCCAATTACCACGACACCAAAAATTTGGATGAACGGCAAGCTTGTCGATTGGGACAAAGCTCAAGTACATGTGTTGACGCACACGTTGCATTACGGCACCGGAGTTTTTGAAGGCATCCGTGCTTATGAGACAAAGAATGGTCCAGCAATTTTCCGACTCACCGACCACATCAAGCGTTTGTACAACTCGGCGAAGATCATGGGCATGGACATGCCGTACTCCGTTGAAGAAATCGTTCAAGCAACAAAAGACACAGTGAAGTCGACTGGATTGCCAGCCTGCTACATCCGTCCACTCGCATATTACGGATATGGCGAGATGGGTCTGAACACGTTGCCCTGCAAAGTTGATATTGCCATTGCCTGCTGGCCATGGGGCGCATATTTGGGTGATGATGCAGTGGAGAAGGGTGTGCGCATGAAGGTTTCTTCATGGACTCGTCACGACCACAACACGATGCCACCTGCTGCAAAAACGGTTGGCAACTATGTCAACTCAACTTTGGCAAAAGTAGAAGCACTCAAGGCCGGCTACGACGAGGCGATCATGCTTGCACCGAACGGCTTGATTGCTGAGTGCACAGGCGAGAACATTTTCTGCGTGCGCGACGGCATCATCTTGACTCCGCCTACATCGGCGGGTGCGCTCGAGGGAATTACACAAAACAGCGTGATGCGTATTGCGCGTGATTTGGGCTACGACATTCGTGTCGACAACATTGCGCGAAGCGACCTCTACATCGCCGACGAAATCTTTGCCTGCGGTACCGCAGCCGAAGTTGGTTCGGTGAGCATGGTGGACGAGCGCTTGATTCCGTGTCCAGGTCCGAAAACACGTGCCATCGCGGCTGCATATGCCAAGGCTGTGCGGGGTCAAGACGAGCGCTATATCGACTGGTGTGAACTCGCCTAAATAGCACCCGATTTGGGGGCGTAAATCACAAGCATGTGAGCAAATAGGGGATATCCCCACCGCATTCCACAGACTTGTCCCCAGCGTTATTCACAGATGGGGTATGGCTTTTGAAGTTTTGTCCCCAATGTTTTCCACAAACCCTTATGGGTGATGTTGGCGAACCAGAGGCAACGGGGTGATACTGGAGGATGTGAGTTACTTCGGAGCAGCCTCAACAAGCATCGCGATCATCATTATTAGTTAGGCGTGCGTCATTCGACGTTCGCCCAAGCCGCCCTCAAGGGCGGCTTTTTTATTCCCCTTGAAAAGCGAAAACTTTGAAAAGAGAAAAAATGAAAGCAACACAGAACAACACAACAGTCGAAGTGTTTGACACAACCCTGCGCGATGGCATGCAGGTGGAAGGTGTGTCGGCCAGCGTCGTTGATAAGTTGCGCATCGCTGAGCAACTGGATTATCTGGGTGTGCACTTCATTGAAGGTGGGTGGCCGGGAGCGAACCCGAAGGACATTGAGTTCTTTGCCCGTGCCCAAAAAGAATTGAAACTGACAACGTCGACACTTGTCGCATTTGGATCCACTCGACGCCCACTTGGCAAAGTCGACGATGATCCGACATTGCGCAACTTGATCGAATCGAATACTCCCGCCGTATGCATCGTTGCAAAATCATCTGACTATCACGTCGAGCAGGCATTGCAGACAACGCTCGACGAAGGTTTGGCCATGATTGGTGACTCAGTGAAGTTTTTGCATGGTGCTGGTCGACAAGTGCTTGTTGACATGGAACATTTCTTCGACGGATACAAGAGCAATCCAGAGTTTTCAATGCGCGCGCTTGAGTCTGCGATCATCAACGGCGCAACCCACTTGGTGTTGTGCGACACAAATGGTGGATCGTTGCCGTTTGAGGTGCAAGACATTGTTGGTGCAGTGCAAAGACACGTTGGTAATGATGTGATCATCGGCATCCATTGTCACGACGACACGGGTTGTGCGGTAGCCAACTCGCTTGCTGCGGTGCACAGCGGTGCACGCCATGTTCAAGGAACATTGAATGGCCTCGGTGAGCGCACGGGTAATACCAATTTGACCACGGTGATTCCTAACCTGCAGCTCAAGCTTGGATACACCTGCTTGCCAGACGGCAGGCTCGAGAGAATCACTGCAGTGAGCAACTATGTGGCTGAAGTGTTGAATCGTCCGTTGAATCCACAAGCTCCATACGTTGGCTCTGGTGCGTTTGCGCACAAAGCTGGTTTGCATGTGTCGGCAATTGCTCGTGCAAAAGATGCATACGAGCATGTTTCACCCGAGCTTGTTGGCAACGGAACCAGATTCTTGGTTTCGGAAATGGCTGGAAGGGCAACTATCACGATGAAGGCCGAAGAGCTCGGCCTTGCAATGGATGGTCCGGCAGTGAACCAAGTAATTGACGACTTGAAGCGCCTCGAACATGAGGGCTACCACTTTGAAGCTGCCGATGCATCGCTCGAATTGTTGATGCGCCGTGCCGCAGGGTGGGAGCAAGACTTTTTCAAGGTGGATTCGATGCGAGTGATCACAGACGAATCTTCCTTGGGTGATTTCACTACCGAAGCAACTGTCAAAGTGTGGATCGGCGACGAGCGCGAAGTGTTTACAGCAGAGGGCAATGGACCGGTGAACGCGATCGATACCGCCTTGCGCGCAGCGCTTGCGAAGAGTTTCCCGCAGCTGTCCAAAGTGCACTTGACTGACTACAAAGTGCGCATCCTGGATTCTGGGTCAGCGACTGGCGCAGTGACACGAGTACTCATCGACGCAACAAACGGCGATCGCACCTGGACAACGATCGGTGTGTCGGCAAACATTATTGAAGCCTCGTGGCGAGCGCTTGAAGAGTCGCTCGTATTCGGCTTGCTGCACTCGACCAACAACTAGGATCGTGGCCGTATGGCTGCTCCAAAACACACTCCAGTTCTTCCAACCAATAACCCGCGCATCTACACGTCGCCAGAGCATGTGCCTGGTAGCTGGACAGTTGATCGTCCGGGAATGTTGGATGGACGCCAACCGCGCGGTGCAAGTCTTGGCAACCAGGGCCCCGACCAGGGGTATGTGCTCACGCTCGCGCGACGTGTGCGTAAAAATGTGCGCACCAAAGAAGGCGAATCAGTTGACGATGCAATTCAGGGGACTATTGCAATTGCGCTGAGCAGGGCTTCACAGTTTGGCCGTGCTCCTGTGATGCACGACTTGACATTTGCTCTCACCATCTGGGGATGGTTGCTTGATTCGCCACCGGCTGACTTGCTGGCAAAACGTCGCGAAGTGTTTAGCGGGCTCGGCCATGCGGCTCATCACTACGCAGAGATTCGTGCACTCGTAGGTATGGTTCCAGAAACCACGTACAAGTTGTCGAACGACCAATTGGCGAAGTCAATGCCTATGTCGTGGCGCGCGCTCACTGGCGCATAGTTTTCAGCGCAATTTTTACTACTGAAAATTAGATCGAGAATTTTTCGAGGTCTGCTAAGTCGACAAACTCGAGTGTGCGCACGTGTGTTGCACGCAGGTTCACGCGCGGTGCATGACCAGCCTCAAAAGCTTCTTGCCATCTGCTTGCACACAGGCACCACGAATCTCCATCATTGAGCCCCGCAAAACCGTATTGAGGCATTGGTGTTGAGAGATCGTTGCCAGCAGATTTTGAAAATGCCAAAAAATCCGTCGTCATGATGGCGCACACCGTGTGTACACCAACATCATCGCCACTTGTTTCGCAGCAGCCAGTGCGAAAAAAACCAGTCATTGGAGAGGTGCAGCAGCTGTCGAGTGCTTCACCGTAAACATTGGTTTGATTGGTGCGAGTCGTGTCAGCCATCGAATGAAGGGTAGTGGACATCATCGCAGATCGGCATGCCGAGATAACCTGTTGAGAGATGTCAACTGCCACACCGCGCTATCGCTTTGCTCCATCACCAACTGGATATTTTCATGTGGGTGGAGCACGCACGGCTCTGTACAACTGGTTGCTTGCGCTAAAAAATAACGGCACATTTGTATTACGCATTGAAGACACCGACGAGTCGCGCAACGAACCGCAGTGGACGCAAGGAATTATTGACGCTCTTGCTTGGATCGGCATTGACAGTAATGACCCACATTTTGAAGGACCATATTTTCAGTCGACTTACGCAGCCGAGCATGTGGCTGCAGCACAGAAACTGTTTGATTCGGGCAACGCCTATTACTGCGACCTGACGTCAGAACAGATTCAAGAACGTGCCAAAGCTGCCGGCCTCAACGGGTACGACGGCTACTCGCGCGACCGCGGCCTCGCTGCTGGTCCGGGCCACGTATTGCGCTTCAAGGTTCCGGCTGGAAAAACCATCGTGCACGACACGGTTCGCGGCGAAGTGGAGTTTGAGAACTCAACCATCGAAGATTTTGTATTGCTGCGCGGCAACGGAACGCCTGTGTTTTTGCTGGCCAACGTAGTTGATGACATCACAATGAATATTTCGCATGTGCTTCGCGCAGAGGAACATTTGCCAAACACTCCCAAGCAGCAGATGCTGTGGAATGCGCTTGGGGTAACACCACCAGTGTGGGCTCACGTGCCTGTGTTGGTGAATGAGCAGCGCAAGAAGTTGTCGAAACGACGAGACAAAGTAGCCGTTGAGCAATATCGCGAAGAGGGAATCTTGCCTCAGGCAATGGTCAACTATTTGATGACGCTTGGATGGGCACCCCACGGCGACACCGAGATCGTGCCATGGGAAAATATTGTTGAAGAGTTTGCGCTCGAAAATGTCAATCATTCGCCAGCATTTTTTGACATCAAGAAACTGCAGTCATTTAACGGCGAGTACATCCGCATGATGCCTCTTGATGATTTCATCACTGCTGCCGAAGTGATCCTGACTTCGAGTGTCGCGCCATGGCCGGCTGAGCGATACAAACCAGAGTTGTTTAGAGCAATGGCTGCGCTTGTGCAAACCCGCGTTGCAGTGATGGCTGAAGTGTGTGCCCTTGTTGACTTCTTATTTTTGGCAGAGCCACCCATCGACGATGCGGCATTTACGAAATCGTTTGGTGCCGATTTTGCCGTACCAACGCTTGTTGAGATAGCCACAGCATTTGAAACCGTGGAGTGGAACGCAGAGTCGCTCAAGACTGCAGTGGAAGCTGTGGGCACGAAGCACGATGTGAAGCTCGGCAAATTGCAGGGGCCGTTGCGAATTGCAATCTCGGGAAGAAGTGTTGGTCCACCATTGTTTGAACCAATTGAGTTGCTCGGTCGTGACGAATCTTTGCGTCGCATCAAGGCAGCACTCGCGCGCGCGCAGGGCTAGGCAACTGTGAGCAGGTTCGTTCGAATTGTCGGACTGCTCATGATCGTCTCAATGATGTATGGGTGTGTCAATTTGGCACAGGTGTGGTGGGTTGGTCGAAGTGATCAAGCTCGATCAGTTGATGCCATCGTCGTGCTCGGTGTTGCACAGTACGACGGCCGACCATCACCACAATTGCAAGCACGCCTCGACCATGCATTGGAACTGTGGCAAGAAGGTCTCTCGCCACTCGTAATCACAACCGGCGGTAACCAGCCGGGCGACAGATTTACCGAAGCTGAGACATCGGCAAATTATTTAATAGAAGGACTAGCGGGTGTTGCTGTACCTGCTGAATCAATCGTGCAAGAAAACACGGGATCAACCACGCGAGAGTCGCTCATTGCGGTACGCGACATCATGCAATCTCGTGGGCTCCATAGCGTCCTCATCGTCACCGATCCGTATCACTCATTGCGATCACGTTTAATTGCCCAAGACTTGGGGCTTGTCTCATTTATTTCTCCCACCCGCACGTCACCGTTGCGTGGGGCGAGCGCAGTATCACGGCATGTGCGAGAAGCAATCGGCGTCGCCGTTGCGCATTTGATTGGTTTTGCAAATCTGGAGCGCCTCACCAAATAGTGTGTGGCGATTTTGGGTACGGCGATATCCTTGAGCCGTCACTCTGGGGAGTGGTGTAACTGGCAACACAGCAGATTCTGGTTCTGTTATTCAGGGTTCGATTCCTTGCTCCCCAACTTCGCAACTCAACAGTGCGATGCTTTTTGTCGCGGTAGCCTTGTGTTGCTACTTGGCCCCATCGTCT
>WLPO01000037.1 GCA_009698745.1 Actinomycetota bacterium | reverse complement strand
GTGAAGCCCCCGCAAACCTGCGACGTTGATTTTCGCGTGACGCATCTGCGGTCAGATGGGCAACTCACATTTGTGTGAACGCCCTTGAAAGTAGGACCAATGGCCAGTGGAGCCCTTGAAAAATCAGCATTAGAAGCCAAAGATCGCGAACAACTGACAGCAATTGCGTCAGCTCTTGGCGTGAAGTCAGCTTCTCGTGCAAAAAAGTCAGAACTCATTGACATGATCCTTGAGCAAACAAAGCCTGCTGCACCGACTCCGGTTGCTGCCAAGCCTGCTTCGCGCGTTGCCGCAAAGACTGCTGCTCCGGCTGCTGCTCAAGCAGCACTTGGTGCAGATGGCGAACCTCTTGCCGATTGGGAAATCGAATTGGCAGAACATGAAGGAACACCAGTTGCCCCAGATGCACGTCGTGCAAGCGAGCGCACTTCTGGTTCTGATCGCGGCAATGATCGCGGCCCAAATCGCAATCATGATCGCGGCCCAAACCGCAATCAAGATCGCAACCAAGGTGGCGATCGCGGCAATGATCGCGGTCCAGATCGCCAAAATAGTTTTCAGCGCGACGGAGCCGAAGGTGGCCCAAACCGCAATCGCAATCGCAACCGTCGACGTCGCGGCAAGGGTCCTCGCGATGAAGGCCCACAGGGCAGTGATCGTTACGAATCATTTGAGCCAGAGGTTTCGAATGAGCCAATTTCAACTGAACCAGTTTCAGTATCGGGTTACTTAGATTTGCGCGACGAGGGCTACGGCTTCTTGCGCGTTAATGGTTACTTGGCAAGTGCGGGCGATGCGTATGTTGCTGTTCGTTTGACTCGTCAATACGGTCTGCGGAAGGGCGATCACGTCACCGGTATGTGCAAGCCAGCCGGACGCAATGAAAAGAACCCAGCAATGTTGGATGTTGCAACGATCAATGGTGTTGCTGCCGACAAAGTTAAGGCACGCCCACGCTTCGAAGATCTCACCGCGCTGTTTCCTGATTCCAAACTGGGTCTCGAGAACTCTGCAGATCCAAACAACATGACTGCACGCATCATCGACTTGATCTCACCAATTGGCAAAGGTCAACGCGGAATGATCGTGTCGCCTCCTAAGGCGGGTAAAACGACAATCATGAAAACGATTGCAACGTCAATCGAGCGCAATCACCCAGAAGTGAAATTGATTGTGTTGTTGATCGATGAGCGTCCTGAAGAAGTGACCGACATGAAACGCACGGTGAAGGGCGAAGTTATTGCTTCAACGTTCGACCGTCCGTCCGAAGAGCACACCCAGGTTGCCGAGCTTGTTCTTGAAAAAGCAAAGCGCATGGTCGAGATGGGCGAAGACATCGTCATCATTCTTGACGGCATCACTCGTTTGTCGCGTGCGTACAACTTGTCGGCACCTGCAACCGGTCGAATCATGTCCGGTGGTATCGATGCTGGTGCGCTGTATCCACCAAAGAAGTTCTTTGGTTCGGCTCGCAACGTTGAAGAAGGCGGCAGCCTCACGATCCTTGCAACAGCATTGGTCGAGACAAACAGCCGCATGGACGATGCAATTTTCGAAGAGTTCAAAGGTACGGGCAACATGGAGCTTCGCCTCGATCGCAAGATCTCGGAGCGCCGTATTTACCCAGCCATCGACGTGGATGCATCATCGACCCGACACGAAGAATTGCTGTTTGATCGCAAGCAATTGCAGATGGTGTGGAAACTACGTCGAGTGTTGAGCGGCTTGGCCGAGGGTGGCAACGCTGCTCCTGGTCTCGAATTGTTGATCGATCGATTGAAGACATTTAAGAACAACGATGAGTTCTTGTCCGAAATCGCCAAGCAACCAAACGCCTAATTCAGTAACGCTTCATTGGCTTTTCTCGCATGAGTGAGAACAACAATCAGAAAAGTCGTGTTGCGCAGCTTGCTTTACGTAATGCAATGGCGGGCATGGGTTCGGATGCTCAACCAGAGTTTGTCGAGTTTGCACTTGGGGCAGGTGCCGTAAGCGCAAACCATGCTTGGGTTGCGGTGCTGGAGCAATGTGATCGTTCGCTTGGGCCGGTGTTGCTGTGGGCACAAAAGTTTGATGCAACATCGCTTGACATCTTCGTTGTGTATGACGCCGACCTCATTGCGCGACGTGCTCAGTTATTTGATCTCGATATTCGCGTCTGGCTAGTTGCGGATAAGAAGGTGACGATTGCTGAACCGGCTGCAGTGCTTGCGGCATCGCAAGTGCCACAATCACATGAACAATTTGCCGATCTCATTGCACAGTCTGGGGCAGAAGTTGTTCGTGAGCACGGAGTGTTGAGCGGGGAAGCGATGGGGCTGGAAGTGTGCAGGGTGGTTGTCGATGAAAATGACAACACTCCACGACTCGAAATCGGTGTCGGCGCACATGATCGTGAAACATTCCAGATGTTGCATGGCAAAGTTGCCACGCTTGAATCGCTTGTCAAAGTTGTCGACATCGTGCGAGGGCATCGTCAAAGTGGTGTAGAACATCATCCGCTCAACAGGCTTGCTGCCGAACGCCTATTGCGACATCGAGTAGTTGTAGACCCACAGTTGGTCGCTGCGTCATCAATGCAAGTCGTTGAGCCACCGGTAAAGCGTCTCAATGTGAAAGATGCAGTGCCATGTTGCGCGGTCGGCGTATCCGAGCATGGTCAACCGATCGTTGTGGTGTGTACTGCGGTAGTCGATGTAGACGTGGTTGCCTTTGCAGCTGATGCGCGTGCACGAATTGCGCCAGATGCACAACTTGTGATCGCAACCCACACCAATAACGTGACACCATCGCTGGCAAAGTTGGCGAAATCACTGCGTAATCCTGCGCGTTTCGTTGAAGTCGCACCCGTAGTCCGCTAAAAAAGTCGTAGCCTAAGAGTCGTGTTAGACAGACTCGTTCAAATTGATGCCGATTATCGGGCACTTGAAGAGAGTTTGGCCAGCCAAGAGGTTTTAAGCGATCAAGCAAAATTGCGTGATGCTTCACGTCGCTACAAGCAGCAAACACCGTTGGTGCTGTGCATTCGTGAGTACCTCGACACCGAAGGAAACACCGAAGCCGCTCGTGAGTTGCTAACTGATGCCGACGGTTCAGAGCGAGAGCAATTGCAGGCCGAAATTGATTCTGGAATTGCAAAGTTGTCCGAGTTAGAAGAGCGGCTCAAGGTGCTGTTGTTGCCAGCCGATCCAAACGACGGCAAGAACATCATCATCGAAATTCGTGGTGCGGAAGGTGGCGAAGAAGCGAACCTGTTTGCGAGCGACCTGTTTGATATGTATGCGGCGTATGCAGCAAAGCAAGGTTGGTCATGGGAAGTGTTGTCGCGTGACAACTCGCCGATGGGTGGTATTAATCAAATCACGGTGTCGGCAAAAGGTGACACGGTGTGGACAAAGATGCGCTTCGAAGGTGGCCCTCACCGCGTGCAGCGTGTGCCAGTTACTGAGGCACAGGGTCGTATCCATACTTCTTCTGCAACAGTGATGGTGTTGCCTGAAGCCGAAGAAGTTGACGTCGAGATCGACGAAAAAGATCTGCACATCGATGTGTATCGCGCAAGTGGTCCTGGCGGTCAGGGCGTAAACACGACTGACTCTGCAGTGCGTATTACTCACAAACCATCTGGCTTGGTCGTTGCCATGCAAGACGAGCGCAGTCAGTTGCAAAACAGATTGCGCGCGATGACGGTGTTGCGTTCGCGTTTGCTCAAGTTGCGCGAAGACGAGCAGGCCGAAAAGATGTCGGCACAGCGCAAAGCACAGGTGGGCAAGGGCGGCCGAGGCGAAAAAATTCGCACATACAACTTTAAAGAAAATCGCATCACCGATCACCGAATCGGTTTTACGTTGTATCAACTGCAAGATGTATTGATGGGCAACCTTGATGCAGTTATTGATGCGCTGACTGAGCAGTTTGAGATCGAACAGTTGGCTGGCGCGTCCGTCGAAGTTCACTAATCGGGTAGCGAAGTGACCGAGGTATCTGACACAGTTTCGTGGCGCGAAATGCTTGCAGCGACCGTTGAACAGTTGGGTAATGCTCAAGAAGCGCGTTGGTTATGTGAACACGCAAGTGGCATGGATGCTGCTGAGTTTTCGACTGAACAAGACCAGTTGGTGACAGTCGCATGTGCAAAAAGCTTGCACGACATGGTGCGAAATCGATTGAGTGGCGTGCCCTTGCAATATGTGATGAAGCGATGGGCCTTTAGGCACCTCGACGTGATGGTTGATGAGCGAGTGCTTATTCCGCGACCAGAGACCGAGCAAGTGGTGCAAGTTGCTCTCGATATTGCGCGAAAAACAAGTAGTGATGTAGCTCTGCGGGTTGTTGATCTGGGCACGGGTAGCGGTGTTATTGGTTTATCGATGGCGTTCGAGCTCGGTGCAGATGTTGCACATGTATGGCTCACCGATGCGTCGGTTGATGCCCTCGATGTTGCTCGCGCAAACATGGTTGGTATCGGACGTGCAGCAGCAAACGTGCGCGTTGCGCATGGCAGTTGGTGGAACGCGTTGCCGCAAGACATTGCTGGACACATCGATATTGCAATCTGCAACCCTCCATATATTGCACAAGCGGATAGCGAAGTTGCGCCAGACGTGCATATGTATGAGCCACATTCGGCCCTCTATGCACACGACAATGGGCTCGCAGATTTGCGGACTGTTATAGAAGGTGCCTCAGCATGGCTGAAGAAGTCCGGTTGGTTGGTGCTCGAGATCGGGTATCAGCAAGGTGCTGAAGTGCTCGCAATGATGTCTGCATCTGGCTTCGTTGGCGCAGAGATAAAACAAGATTTGTCGGGTCGAGACCGCATTGCGGTTGGCCAACTTCTTGGCTGACACCAGTTAGTTCGCGAGATGCCGCTGCAAAAATTGAAGTTGGTGCAGTAGCAAATTTTCTGCAACAACTTCTTGTGGGGTCATATGTGTGACTCCGCTGAGCGCGAGTAGTTCATGAACTTTGCCGTGATGCAAGAGCGCTGTTGAAAACTGCAGTGTGTGTGCAGCAAGGACGTTGTCGTCTGCAAGCCCATGAATGAGGAGCAATGGTCGCTTAAGTAGATGGGCATGTGCCACAAGAGAAGTTGATTCGTAGTCTTCGGGGTGCACTTGCGGATTGCCCATGTAGCGCTCGGTGTAGTGCGTGTCGTACAGATCCCATTTAGTAACGGGAGCGCCAGCAACTGCTGCATGAAACATCTCGGGTGCTCGCAACACGGCAAGTGCTGCTAGGTAACCACCAAAACTCCAGCCACGAATACCTACTCGCGTTGTGTCTGCACACGGCACGAGGTTTGGCAATTCGTGTAGCACTGCAATTTGGTCTTCAAGAACTTTGGTTGCAAGATCGTGATGCACTTCGCGTTCCCACTGTGTGCCACGACCCGGTGTGCCACGACCATCGGCAATGACCACACAAAAACCTTGGTTCGCAAACCATTGCGAGGCAAAGTATGCGCCTGATGCCGAAACCACCCGTTGTGCATGTGGGCCACCGTATGGGTCGAACAAAATGGGCAGTGGTGAACCATCGTGATCGCGTGGCATCACGATTGCTGTTGCGATCTTATTTGCGCCAACTCGGTGCAGAGTCACATTGGGCGTGACGAGTGAAGTCTCGGCATTGTTCGGGATTTCGTGAGCGCCATTGACCCGAGTGGCGGTGCGCTTTTCGTGAAGTGTTGCGCTGCGAATCACAATCGTGTTGCCGCCAACTGAAGCGGTATGCACGCCTCGTTCGTCAGTGAGAGCAAAAACCGAGAGATCAGGAAGCGCGCAGCGCATTACGTGCAGCACTGTTGGGTCGGTAATTGGATTCGCTGCAAAATAGATAGACGTAGGCGTCGTCGTGATGATGCTCCGTACCTGAGTATCGCTTTTCGTAACGACGTGATCACCAACGGTCAGTGCCCTCACGCCATTCCGCTCGCAACACATTGCGAGTCGACCATCTTCAAGCAGTGTGGGGCTTCCAGCCACTAAATCGATCCAATGTTCGTCGGTTTCGGTTTGTATTGTGCTGAGCGCTCCAGTGCTGGTGTCAACTGCACAAACTTCAAGTTTGGTTTGTTCGCGATTTTGAAGCGCAACTATTAGTCCATTGCTTGTCCATTGAACAGTGGTGAGATATTCAAATTGTGATTGTTTCCACTGAACATCAATTCGGTCGGTTGTGTTGTTGTTTGAGTTGATATTGAAAATATGCAACGAGACATCAGCGTTTTTGGTGCCAGCAAATGGGTAACGATGCTGTCGGGGTTGAGTTTCTGGATTCGCAGGGTCGCCAATCCATGTCATGGCAACGGGTGAATTGTCAACTCGGCAGGCTGCGAGTGAAGCGCTGTCGGGGGACCACCAAAAACCGCGTTGGCGTCCCATTTCTTCGCCCGCAACAAACTCTGCTTGACCCCAAGTGACTTCGACATTTGGCTGACTCTCAGTGGCCACAATGGTTTCTGTACCGGTCAAGTCACAGACACACAATTTTCCATCGCGCACGTATGCAATGTGCTTTCCATTTGGGCTTATTCGTGGGTCAAAGACTGCTTCTGACGTGTTGATTTGTTGGGTTTTTGCGGTAACAAGGTTGGTCACAAAGAGTTTTCCTGCAACGCAATATGCGGCGTTGAGCACTTGTTGATCGCATGAATAACCAACAATTCCAGATGCACCCTCGCGAGCACGTTCGCGCCGTGCCTTTTCTGCTGCGGTATCGATTTGCGAGTCACCAGACGAACCATTGATTGCTTGCAGTGCAATCATGTCGGCAACACAGGTTTCCACCGATGTAGTTACATCCAATACATATAGAGAGTTGACCGAGTCTGAACCACCGAGTGATCGGCAATACACAACTCGCATTCCATCTGGCGATACAACGATGTTGCGTGGCTCGCCAAGTGTGAGTCGTTGTGTGCGAGCAAACTGTCGCGGAAATGTGTCGGTAGCTTTCGACAAATTCGGTTATCCGATCTTGATATCGCCGGTTGCATCAAGTGTGATGGTTTTGCCAACCCACTCGGTTTCACACATGTCTTGACCAAGTTGTGTGTCGCCACTGGTTGCCCAGGCTCGTCGACCATCAGCCAAAAGAACAGCGGCACGTACTTTTTCGGGAGCACCGGTGCGATCGTGCATCACGCTGTATGCCTCGACGGTGGCTGAACCCTGAGCATCAATTGCGGTTGCAACTTCTCGACGGGGTAGCGAGTCGACTTCTCTTTGTGGCGACTCATGCTTGAAGCCATGCTGCGGTGGTGTCGTTGCGTACACACCAAATGCATGTTTTGTTGCGTAACCACCGTTGGCCCAAACTAAGCCTGTTTCTTGTGGGTTTTCTCGCAACTTTGTCATGGTCGTTGCAATGGCATGCATCACATAGTTGTTGAAAGGTCCGCCGGCGAACGAGAGTCCACCAGTACAAGTGAGTTGACGGTCGAGAGAAACTCCAAGTGATTCTGCGCCAAGTTGCACGGCAGAAGGGAAGCATGAATAGAGATCGATATTCTCGATTTCGTCGATTGATTTCTGTGCAAGTTGGAGCACACGTTGACCACCGATGCGTATCGCAGGTGTGTCAGTAAAGGAATAGCGGTGTGAAACGAAGTTGTGTTCGTGGCAGTCTGTTCCGGCGTGCAGAAAAATCCATTTGTCGCGAGCGATACCAAGAGCTTCGGCGCGCTCAACCGAGCACATCACCAGTGCTGCAGCCATATCGACATCGTTGTTTGAGTTCATCAACTTTGTGTAGGGAAAACCGATCATTCGATTATCTTGCGTTGGTGTACGAATAGCTTCTGCGGTGTACTCCTGTTGAATCCATGCATGTGGGTTGGTGGCTGCAACACCGCTGAAGCGTGACCACAGTTCGCTGATGTGTTTTTGGTGCTCTGCAACTGTTCGTTTGTCGCGATAACGCAGCGCGGTTTCAAACATCGGGTAAATCTCAATCGGCAACATGATGTTGTGAGCCAATTCAATTTCGTGATTCATCACGAGGTCATCGCCAAGCGGGGTTGGTTCTTGGCCCTCTTGACCTTCTTTTAATTCCATCCACGGCAACGTCATTTGCGCTGCGCGTGCTCGTCGGCGAGACCGAAATGATTCACCGCCTGTCAACACGATCATCTGTGCGCCGTGGTCACGAATCTGCAATGCGGCACTATTCACCAAATATTGCGGCATGTTGCCACCATGAGGTGTGAGTCCGTATTCGTTTGCATTGATATCAAGCGTCGATGCAATATCTCGGGCAGGGTTGGTGTTTCTTGTCGAGAGCGATCGAACGACGCGAAGTGCATCAATCGTCAAAGAACTCTTTGTGCCCTCAAGGCGCACGTGCGCATCGGCAAAAGCTTCACGAACGGCCTGCGACATTAATTCGATTGGACCCGCAGCGTTCGCGAGATGGTCCTCATGTTGCGCGACTTGTGCTTGCCCAACAAGGATCGGGGTGCGTGGGTCGATCTTGTTCTGGCCAGATGTCACTCGTTCAACTGTATATATCTCATTAAAAAAGCGAAGTATTGGCTGGGTTGCTCGTGATCTAGGATCGTGCGCAGTGAATAGCCCACAGATACGCACGATTGCCATTGGTTCCGACCACGCAGGTTTCGAACTCAAGGCACACCTGATTGAAGTTTTGACAAAAGCCGGTCACAAGGTTGACGACCACGGCACACATTCCACCGAATCGGTTGACTACCCACCAATTTGTGCTGCGGTTGGTCGCGCGGTGCGTGATGGCAAAGCCGACATGGGCATTGTGCTCGGCGGAAGTGGGCAAGGTGAGCAAATTGCAGCCAATAAAGTTCGTGGAGTTCGCGCTGCGCTGTGCAATGACGTGTACCTCGCAGAAATGGCGCGCTCACACAACAACGCAAATGTGTTGTCAATGGGTGGGCGAGTAGTCACCTTTGAACTCGCAGATGAAATTTTGAACGTATTTCTTACAACACCTTTCGAAGGTGGACGTCATGATCGAAGAGTTGCACAATTAACCGAAATCGAAGAACAAGAAGGAAACTGATAATGCCTTGGCCATCTGAAACATCTCGTGACACCGAAACCTTTGGGTACATCGAGGAAGAGAAAAATCGTCAAATCACTGGCTTGCAGTTGATCGCAAGCGAAAACTTCACGTCACCCGACGTCATGGAAGCAACTGGCTCAGTGCTCACAAATAAATATGCAGAGGGATATCCAACGAAGCGTTATTACGGTGGCAATGCGGTCGTTGACAAAATTGAAGCGCTTGCAATCGAACGAGTCAAAAAACTTTTTGGAGCCGATCACGCAAACGTGCAGCCACACTCTGGCGCAAGCGCCAACATGGCCGTGTACTTGGGACTCGTCAAGCCTGGCGACACCATTCTTGGTTTGAGCCTCGACCACGGTGGTCACCTCACTCACGGGTCGCCTGTTAATGCGAGTGGAATTTTGTATAACTTCAAATCGTTCCGCGTTGGCGATACCGACGAGCGTTTGGATTTTGATCAAATTCGCGAGTTGGCACTTGAGCATCGCCCGAAGATGATTGTTGCCGGAACAACTTCGTATCCACGCCGACTCGAGCCAGAGCCGTTTAAAGCAATTGCCGATGAAGTTGGTGCGTTGATGATGTTCGACATCGCCCACATTGCTGGTCTTGTTGCTGGTGGCGCACATCCAAACCCAGTTCCGTTCGCCGATGTCGTTACGTTTACAACTCACAAAACTTTGCGTGGACCTCGCGGTGGTTGCATTCTCACAACTGCAGAACACGCTGCAGCAATTGACAAAGCGGTGTTTCCAGGAAGCCAGGGTGGTCCGCTCCAGCATGCAATTGCCGGCAAAGCCGTTGCTTTTCATGAAGCTATGCAACCGAGCTTCAAGGTGTACGCCCACCAAATCGTCACTAATGCTTCAGCGCTCGCAGAAGCATTGGCGCATCAGGGTTTCAGGCTTGTCTCTGGTGGCACCGATACCCACATGATGGTTGTCGATTTGCGTCCATTTGATAGCGAATTGACAGGCAAAGAGGCTCAGTTGGTGCTCGATCAAGCAGGCATCACGCTGAACAAAAACAATATTCCAAACGATCCTCGAAGCCCATTTGTTACTTCTGGCGTGCGCATCGGTGTTCCATCGGTGACGACACAGGGAATGACCGAAAAAGAAATGCCATTGATCGCGGAATACATTGCGACGACATTGCGTGGACGAAATGATCCTGCGATTGTTGCTGAAGTTCGGGCAAAAGTTGCCGCATTGTGCGCCAAGTTTCCGGTGTATCCATCTGTCAAGAAATAATTTGTGATTGATCTCAACGGCTACCTAATAGTTGGAGGGTGCGCCGCTGTTGTTACAGCAGCAACGACTCCGGTTGTTGCGTATGTCGCTCGTCAAAAAGGTTGGATGGCCGAACCAGACGAAAGACGATCGCACCCTGTTGCAACACCAGACGTAGGTGGCATTGCATTTTTTATCGGATTGCTTGCATCACTTGGTCTTGCCTCGCAGATGGATCGCTTTTCTGGTTTGTTTCAAAACAACTCCGAACTCATCGGGGTGCTCATTGCTGCAGTCGTGATTTTTGCATTGGGGATCTATGACGATATTCGCGAAGTATCGGCACCGATGAAAGTAACTGGGGTAGTTGTGGCGGCACTTGCGCTTGTCGCATTCGGTGTCACCATGTTTTTCTTTCGCGTTCCGTTTTTCGATGTGTTCGTTTTGCCCAGCGACTGGATTCCGTTATTCACCGTTTTTTGGTTGTTGGGAATGACGCAGTCGATCAACTTGATTGACGGGCTCGATGGTCTTGCCGGTGGAATTGTTGCGATCGCCGCGGCGGCTTTCTTTGTGTACAGCAAACACCTTGGTGATGTCGGTTTGTTATCTGAACCAAACATTGGCCCACTGATTGCAATTATCACACTGGGTATTTGTTTAGGCTTTTTGCCTTTCAACTTCAATCCTGCGCGAATTTTTATGGGCGATTCTGGAGCTCTTTTGCTCGGACTTTTGATGGCGGTATCGACGAGCGTTGTTGGTGGTCGTGCCGATCCACAATCACAAGACTTCAGTGGTCAGACGTATTTCTTTCTTGCCCCGCTGTTTATTCCGTTGTTGATTCTTGGTGTGCCCATAATCGATGTGGTCTTCGCAATTTTTCGACGCACGCTCAGTGGAAAAGGTTTCGCAACTGCTGACAGGGGACACTTACATCACCGACTAATTGCCTTGGGACATGGACCTCGTCGAGCCGTGGTAATCCTGTGGCTGTGGACTGGTCTGTTTTCTGCATTTGCCCTGTATCCAGCACTGACCAATAAGAACCCCAATCTTTTACTGGTTTTGGTGGCGGCGGTGCTCCTGATTGGGTTCAGCATTTACCATCCGCGGTTGGTACGTCATCGCCAGTCAATAGCGGCTGAATAACAGTCCGCCCACGCGCACAAGCGCACGAGCAATTTGGTCGCAAGTCCTTATCCCGTCTAGTTTGTACTTAGTTTCACAAGCATCTGGGATGTCGATTTCGATGAATTTTTTGACCAAAAAACTCGTGCCAAAGAAGAAGCAAGCACTCACTGGATCGAGTGACTCTTTGGGTCGTGGGCCAGAAATGGCAATCAGCGTTTTGGTTTTTACAGTGATCGGACTTGTGGTTGACAGAACGGTCGGGACTACACCGCTGTTCACGATTGGCCTCGTTGTTTTTTCTGTCATCGGGAACTTTGCTCGTTTGTATTACACCTACGGCACGCATATTGAAGCTTTGGCTGAACAACGATTACAGGGCACCACGAGTCACCAGACCGAGCGTGTCGCAAAATGAAAAGCACTGATCCGCAATACACGTCAGTGTTGTCAATGCATGACACCGGGCCTGCTCCTGAAGCCGCCATTGTTCGCGACATCATTAAGCGCGGAATGTACGTTGCGCCAATCTTGATCGGTATCAGCGCTCTGTTGTGGGGGAAAAACGGTGCATGGTCAAGCACATATGGTCTTGTGATCGTGCTCGGCAATTTTGCAGTAGCTGCATGGATGGTGTCGTATACGGCCAAAATCTCGTATGCGCTCATGATGGGCGCAACTCTGTTTGGATACATCTTTCGCTTGGCCGTGATCGCTGCTGCAGTATTTTTGGTACGTAACGCATCCTGGGCCGAGTTAGTGCCCTTGTGCATGACGATTGTCATCTCGCATGTTGGTTTATTGTTCTGGGAATTGCGCTATGTTTCTTTGTCGCTTGCTTTCCCCGGCCTCAAGCCAAAACAGAATTCAACCCAAGACCAACTTCTTAACCAGTAGCCCAACTAGTCGATCAACAGGATGACCACAGTGTTTTCAACTCAACTCGCAATCAAAGCGTCGGTGCAAGTACTTCAGAAACTTGTACCGAGCGAAGAAGCCGGTCGTGGTTTTAGCTTCCCACCGATCAACACAATTCTCCGTTGGAAGGACGTCACTCCTGGCATCAACAAAGTTGTGATCATTGCAATTTTGTCTGCAGTGATCGGTTCAGTGTTGTTTCTTGTTGCAGCATCAAAAGATGCAAGCAAAGCGCCAAAGGGTTCGCGCAACCTCGCAGAGATCATTGTTGAGTTCATCGAGAAGAACATCATCATGGAAACAATGGGTAAGAGCGGCATGAGTTGGACACCGTTCTTGTTGACGATGTTCGTGTTCATTTACTTGTGCAACTTGCCAGGAATTATTCCGTTCATCCAGATGCCAGCAACTGCGCGCATGGGCGTTCCTGCATTCATGGCGCTACTTGTGTGGGTTGTATTTAACGCAACTGGCATTAAGCACCAGGGTATTTTTGGTTACTTCAAGAACGTGTTGTTCCCTCCAGGTGTTCCAAAAGCGCTGTACATCTTGGTGACTCCAATCGAACTCATTTCGACACTTGTAGTGCGTCCGTTTTCGCTCGCAGTTCGTCTTTTCGCCAACATGCTTGCTGGTCACTTGTTGCTCGTCATCTTTGCTTTGCTGACACAGGCATTGATCCAGGCCGAGACTCAGCGATTCTTTTTGATTCCAATCGGCATTTTGCCATTCGGCCTGCTCATCTTCTTGACGGCCTTCGAGATCTTGGTTGCGTTCCTTCAGGCGTACATCTTCACGGTGCTTACCGCGGTGTACATCGGTGGGG
>WLPO01000036.1 GCA_009698745.1 Actinomycetota bacterium | reverse complement strand
GCTTCTTCGAAGGCCCGGTTGATCACCTCACTGCAATGCCAGTGCTCGAAAAATATGTGCGCCAACATGCGCGCAAAGAAGTCGTGATCGTTTCACCAGATGCTGGTCGCGTAAAAGTTGCCGAGCGTTTTGCACAACATCTCGCAGACATGAACGCCGACGTTGCTTTCATCAACAAGCGTCGTCCAAAAAACACCACCAACGTTGCAGTGGCAAAAGAAGTCATCGGTGAAGTTGAAGGTCGCTTGTGCATCTTGGCCGACGACATGATCGACACGGGCGGCACCATCGTGAGTGCTGCCGACTTGTTGATGGCTCGTGGCGCAACCGAAGTATGGGCCATGGCAACACATGGCGTGCTCTCTGGCCCGGCAATCGAGCGCCTCGAAAATTCAGTGATCAGCCGCGTGGTGCTCACAAATACGCTGCCCCTGCCAAAGGAAAAGCAGATCGCCAAGATTGAAGTGCTTTCCGTGGCCAAAATCTTGGCCGATGCCCTCGCAGCGGTATTCGACGAGACCTCAGTGAGCGACCTGTTTGACGGCGAAAATCAGTCGTAATCCGTCGCAACGAGTCGTAATCACCTGATCCAATTGGCGTTTTACGGCTATACACTGACCAGCCGTTCTAACTTCGGAGTTTTTATATGACAACAACATTGACCACCACGACAGGCCGCACAACTGGAAGCCCAGAATCGCGCCGTATTCGCAATGCCGAAAACATCCCGGCCGTTATTTACGGTCACGGCATGACACCAATCTTGTTCACTGTCGGTCGTCGTGACTTGCGCATCGCCTTGTCGGGCCCTGCAGGCGCCAACACCATTCTTGAGTTGCATGTTGACGACAAGAAGTACCCAGCGATTGTCAAAGAGTTGCAGCGCGATCCAGTGAAGCGCACGGTCAGCCATGTTGACTTCATGCAGATCGACTTGTCGGAGGAGATCACGATGTCGGTTCCTGTTCACTTGACCGGTACCGCAAAAGCAGTACTCGCAGAAGGTGGACTCGTGGACGCTGCAGTTGACCGCATTGAAGTGCGTGCATCAGCTGACAACATTCCAAACGAAATCCTTATCGACGTCACCAGCATGACAATGAACGACGTCATCCGCATGGGTGACATCAAATTGCCAAAGGGTGTTACCGCGGTCCTCGACGAAGACATGGTGATTGTCACTGTGTTGACAACGAAGGCTGAAGCCGAAAAGACTGTCGTCGCACCTGCCGCCGACGCTGCTGGCGCACCTGCCGCTGGAGCTCCTGCTCCCGGCGACGACAAGCCAGCCGCTTCCTAGTTTTTATGGCGCTGTTCGGTCGCAATAAGCGGCCCGAGCGGCGAGGCACTCCTTTCAACGCACTCATTGTTGGCGTCGGCAACCCCGGTCGCGAATATG
This sequence comes from Actinomycetota bacterium, assembly GCA_009698745.1. GTDB lineage: Bacteria > Actinomycetota > Acidimicrobiia > Acidimicrobiales > Ilumatobacteraceae > UBA3006. The sequence continues at coordinate 12,396 of WLPO01000036.1, read as the reverse complement.
CGGGCACACGACACAACGTCGGTTTCGATGTGGTCGATGCGTTAGCCAAGAAATATTCGGTTGCGCTCAAGTCATCGCGCGACCGTGCACTTATTGCTGAAGTGCATTCGGGTGACACTCACCTGCTGCTCGCAACACCAACGACATTCATGAATGACAGCGGTAATGCAGTTGGTCCTCTGGCATTGCGTTACGGAATCTCCGACCCAAGTCAAATCATCATCGTGCACGACGAGCTCGATCTCGAGCCAGGTGTGGTGCGCATCAAGATCGGTGGTGGGTTGGCTGGTCACAACGGCCTTCGTTCCATCTCGACACATCTCAAGACTCAAGAGTTTGTTCGTGTACGTATCGGCGTCGGCAAACCAAGTTCAAAAGAAGAAGGCGCCGATCATGTTTTGTCTCGAGTGCCACAAAATGAGCGCCAAGTGCTCGACATCGCAGTGGTAACTGCCGCAGAAGCAGTTGTCTTGATTGTCGAACAAGGCGCGCAGGCTGCCATGCAACAGATCAACGCGCGTTAGTCAACGCTGAATTACCGATACACCTCCATGCAACTTTCTGATCTCCTCGTCGTTGCGGCACACGAACCTGCCCTTGGCGAAATTGGCGGTAAAAACTCGGTGCTCGCCGTGGCAGAAAATGCACGCGCACTCATCATCAGTGCGCTGAGTGCTCGCGCACCCAAAACAACGCTGATCGTTGCGACACCAACCGGCACAGGTGCACAGCAGTTGCACGACGATCTCGTGCAGTTCTTGGGTGCCGAGAATGCACTCCTGTTTCCTGCGTGGGAGACCTTGCCGTTCGAGCGTGTGAGCCCAAGTGTTGAAACCATGGGTCGACGAATGGAAGTTCTGTGGCGCATGCGCGGCACTAATCGTCCTCGCGTAGTGATTGGCTCAGTGCGAGCGCTGCTACAAAAACTTGGCCCGAATGCCACGACCTTCGAACCAATCATCGTTCGTCCTGGCGCCGAACTCGATGCCGACGAACTGCTCAAACAACTTGTCAACGGCGGTTACCGCCGCGAAGAACTCGTCGAGCATCGTGGCGAAATTGCACGCCGTGGTTCGATCATCGACATTTTCCCCAGCACATCCAATACGCCTGTGCGCATCGACTTATGGGGCGACGAAGTAGACAGACTCACTTCGTTCAATGTCAACGACCAACGCTCTACTGACTCGCTGAGCGAAGCAGTTATTTTTGCAGCACGCGAGTTGCAACTTGACAATGAAGTGATGAACCGTGCGCGCTCACTTGTTGCCACAGAGTCGTGGGGTCGCGAACATTGGGACCGCTTGGCCGACGGCGGCAACTTTGATGGCATGGAGAGTTGGTTGCCATGGTTGATTGAAAAAGACTTGCTGCTTACCGATGTTTTGTCTGATGACTGTGAACTGCTGTTAGTCGAGCCTCGACGCATGCGCGACCGCGCACATGACTTGCTCGCAGAAGAAGACGATCTTGCTCGAGCACTTGCATCCACTTGGGCACGCGATGCCGAGAAAACTTTTCCTCGCCTTCACGCCGAAATCGACAGACTCCTTGGCTCCACAACAACATTGCGAGCCACCTCGTTGTCGCTTCCGGCCGAGACCATCGACGCGCCTTCAGTTCAATCCACTGGTTGGGGCCCAATCTCTGGCGATGCACAGGCAACAGCCAAACGCGTACAACAGTTATTGTCCGAAAAATGGACGATTGTCATTGCCGCAGAAGGTACTGGCTCTGCAGAGCGATTGAAGGAAGTTTTCTCGCAAGAAGGTGTGGCAGTAGATGTGATTGTGGCGCCGCTGCATTACGGCATGTCGCTTCCAAATTGCAAACTTTCGATCATTGCCGAAGCCGACCTTACGGGGCGTCGTCGCATGCACCGACAACCACGCGCAAAATCAAACAAGCGCGACACCGTTTCAGTGTTTCAAGATCTCAAACCTGGCGACTATGTGGTGCACCACTATCACGGTGTTGGTCGTTATGAAGGAATGGTTAAGCGACAGATCAGCGGGTCTGAGCGTGACTATTTGTTGCTTGCCTACAAAGACGGCGACAAGTTGTATGTACCAACCGATCACATCGACGGAGTTCGCCAATACATAGGCGGAGAAAAACCAACTCTGCACCGCCTGGGTGGCAGCGACTTTGCGAGATCGAAACAACGAGTTCGTTCAGCGGTTCGCGAGATCGCTCAAGAGCTCGTGGTTCTGTATCAACGTCGAGTGAATGCCGTTGGTCATGCATTTTCGCAAGACACACCTTGGCAACACGAGATGGAAAGTGCTTTCCCTTTTGTTGAAACACCGGATCAGCGCACTGCCATTGATCTTGTAAAAGCAGACATGGAACGAAGTGTGCCGATGGATCGTCTTGTGTGCGGCGATGTTGGTTTTGGCAAAACCGAAGTTGCAGTGCGTGCTGCATTCAAATGTGTGCAAGACGGCAAGCAGGTAGCGATCCTCGTACCGACAACATTGCTTGCTTCTCAGCACGGCAACACGTTTAGCGATCGCTTTGCTGGCTACCCAATCCGCGTCGAGGTGATCTCGCGTTTCCTTACTGCCGCGCAAGCCAAAAAAGTTATTGCTGGCCTCGCAACAGGAGAAATCGATTGCGTGATCGGCACACACCGATTGTTGCAAGACAACATCAAGTTCAAAGATCTTGGTCTCTTAGTTGTAGACGAAGAGCAGCGCTTCGGAGTCACTCACAAAGAAGCGATGAAGCAGCTCAAAACAAATGTGGACGTGCTCACGCTGACCGCAACTCCAATACCTCGCACACTCGAAATGAGCCTTGTTGGTATTCGCGACCTGTCACTGTTGCAAACACCACCCGCCGACCGACAGCCGATCCTTACGTTTGTTGGAGAACACGACGAACGAGTCGCCACAGAAGCAATTCGTCGCGAGCTTCTGCGCGATGGCCAAGTGTTCTGGGTGCACAATCGCGTGCAGTCCATTGAAGACCGTGCGCGCGAATTGCGCGAGCTAGTACCGGAGGCCCGCATTGCTGTAGCCCACGGCCAGATGGACGAGGCATTGCTCGAACAGACAGTGATCGATTTTTGGGAAGGCAAATACGACGTGCTCGTTTGCACAACAATCATCGAGAGTGGTATCGATATGCCAACAGTCAACACACTCGTGGTTGAGCGCGCAGACTTACTTGGCCTTGGTCAGTTGCACCAGTTGCGTGGCCGTGTTGGTCGCAGTGGTTCGCGCGCATATGCATATCTCTTTCATCCCCGAGATCGTGTGCTCTCAGAAGATGCGTATGAGCGACTCAAAACGATTGGCGAGGCAACAGAACTCGGCAGTGGTTTCAAAATTGCAATGCGCGATCTCGAGATTCGTGGCGCGGGCAACTTGCTTGGCGAAGCCCAAAGCGGACATATCGCTGCAGTCGGCTACGACCTCTACTGCCAGCTCGTCACCGAAGCCGTTGCCGAAATGAAGGGTGAAGAAGTTCCGTCGGTTGTTCCCGAGCTCAAACTCGACGTGCCTACCAATGCATTCTTGCCAACCGACTACGTCACCAAAGAAGAGTCGCGTTTGGATGCATACCGTCGACTTGCTTCTGTCACTTCAGTTGCAGACGTCGAAGATATTCGAAACGAATGGCTCGATCGTTACGGTCCATTGCCACAGCCTGCTCTTGCACTGATCAATGTGGGTCTGTTGAGAGCCGAATGTCATCGCCTTGGTCTGCGTGAGTTGGTTGTCGCCGACGGACGTGCGCGCATGCTGCCGATCTCGCTCAAAGCAAGTGAAGTGATGCGCTTGCAACGCATCGCCAAAAGCTCGGACTGGAATGAGAAGATCAAACAACTCGTCATCACATTGCCGCGAGCAACGAATCCAAAGCTCGATGATGATGCAACTGTCACATTTCTTGTTGGGTTCCTCCAAGAACTCGTCGAGCCAGCCAACTAGGCTCTATCAGATGTCAATCGCAGCAAATTCCCCTCAGACCAACCATTTTCGTCGCCCAACAGCACTAGCAGCGATGCTCGTTTCGTTGGTTCTCGTTGCTACAAGTTGCGGATCTTCGGCTTCGTCGACAACTGCCCTCTCTCTTAATGGCAGCGATGTTTCGGTTGACAAGTTTGAGAAAACGATTCTTCAACTAGCCGACGCCAAGCAACTCACGCTCGAAAATGGTCAGGCAACAGGAGATGTAGCCCGCTCAGTGCTCGGCGCAATGTTGCGTGGTCTTGCGACAAGCCAAATCGTCAAGCAGTACAACGAAGCAGCAACTCAGACTGACAAAGATGATGTGCTTGCCCAGATGCAAGAAGATCCAAATTTTGATGCGTTAGGACCAGACTTAAAAGATCTCATCTTGTCGATGAATGCCACAGATTTGGCGCTTGCTCGCATTAAGGCACCGGCAGAAAAAGAAGTTGCAGCAATGTACGAAAAAGCACCGGCTTCACTTGGTGCAATATGCGCGCAACACATTCTCGTCAAAGAATCAGCAACTGCTGACAAGGTCTTAAAACTCCTCAATGATGGCGGAGACTTCAAAAAATTGGCTGGCGAATATTCAATCGAACCAAATGCGACAGAAACAGGTGGCATTCTTGGAAGCGCCGATGGCGACTGCTTGTTGCTGAGTGATTACCAAGCACAGTTTGATGCCGGTTTCACCGCTGGTGCTCTGCTCGCAAAACCTGGTGTTCCATATGGCCCAGTCAAGAGCAGCTTTGGTTACCACGTGATCTTGGCTCGCCCATATGCAGACATCGCCGCATCTCTCAACGCTCTCTTGAAAACAACACCGGGACAAATGCTGGTTGTTGGGTTGCTCGCCACAAGCACAGTCACTGTTGGTTCGCAGTATGGTCACTTCGATGCGGCCACCAACAAAATCGTCGCCAACTAAATCGAACGGGATTCACAAGTCATGACCGCTCGCGTTGTGATTGTGGGCCTTGGCCCAGGGCCACGCAATACAGTCACGCATGCAACTCTCGATGCAATCGATCGTATCGATGTGCAGTTTGTGCGCACCAAGCGGCATCCGACTGCCGACTTAATGCCTCATGCAACAAGTTTTGATTCGCTGTACGACACACTTCCAACATTTGAAGACGTGTATGTCGCGATCACTGAAGCAGTTGTAGCGGCAGCCATCAAACACGGCGAAGTGTTGTATGCGGTGCCAGGCTCACCGCTCATTCTCGAGTCAAGCGTGGCGCAGTTGCGAGCCGACCCGCGAATTGAAGTACAAGTACTTCCAGCTTTAAGTTTTTTGGATCTTGCATGGGAAGCTCTCGGAATCGATCCTGTCAACGCGGGTGTGCGACTTATTGACGGCCATCGGTTTGCTCTCGAAGCATCTGGCGAACGTGGACCACTTCTTGTGGCACAGGTGCACGCTGATTGGGTGCTCTCCGATGTCAAGTTGTCGCACGAATCCGCAAACGGAGATGAGCCGGTTGTATTACTGCATCACCTCGGACTCCCCGATCAACGCGTCGAGCACACCACATGGCAAGAACTCGATCGCGTATTGCCGGCCGATCACCTGACCACGTTGTACATCGCGCAAATGGCCGAGCCGGTCGCGGGCGAACTCGCTCGACTACATCAATTGGCCCGAACTTTGCGCGAGCAATGCCCGTGGGATCGCGAGCAGACCCACGACTCGCTGATTAAGCATTTGATCGAAGAGACTTACGAAGTAGTTGATGCCATCGAAGCACTCGACGCAAGAGATCCAGCAACCGACGAAGCGTTCATTGAAGAACTTGGCGACCTGCTCTACCAAGTTGAGTTTCATGCAACCATCGCCGAACAGCAGGGTCGATTCAGCATGGCCGATGTAGCGCGTTCCATCCATGACAAGTTGGTGCGCAGGCACCCACATGTGTTTGGAGACGTAGTTGCAAACAGCGCAAACGATGTGGTGCAAACTTGGGACGAAGTAAAGCGTGCAGAGAAAAAATCAACCGACGCTAACGCGTCCACATTTACGGGTGTTGCCAAGTCTGGACCGTCGCTGCAATACGCCACAAAAATTCAAAAACGAGCAGCAGATGTTGGTTTTGACTGGCCAAATGCTGATGGAGCGTTTGAGAAGATCGTTGAAGAGTCTGCAGAGATTCGCCAAGCAGTTGCACTCAATAGCGACCCAGAAACGGTGCGCATGGAGCTGGGTGACTTGCTCTTTAGCGTGGTCAATCTGTCGCGCCACCTTGGCCACGATGCCGAGCAAGCGCTGCGCGGAGCAAGTGACAAATTTCGCCATCGTTTCGAGCAGGTCGAGCAACTAGCACTCTCACGAGATATTGATCTTGCTCATGCACCACTTGAGCAACTTGATGCTTTGTGGGACGAAGTCAAAAAACAATAAGATCTTCTCATGAGCAAGATCAGCCACGTCGCGGCGCGTGAGGTTTTAGATTCGCGAGGCAACCCAACCGTTGAGGTAGACGTGACTCTTGCATCGGGTGCAACTGGCAGAGCGATTGTTCCTTCCGGGGCATCGACAGGTGCGCATGAAGCAACCGAGCTGCGTGATGGTGGCACTCGCTTCAAAGGCAAAGGCGTACTCAACGCAGTCGCCAACGTCAACGGCGAAATTTCGACTGCGCTTGTTGGCAGCGATGCGAGTAATCAAACAGCGATCGACAATGCATTGTGCGAACTTGACGGAACACCAAACAAATCGCGGCTCGGTGCCAATGCAATTCTCGGCGCAAGCTTGGCTACAGCGCATGCATCGGCAGCTGAAAGCAAATTGCCACTTTTCCAATCAATTGGTGGCGACGCAGCGTGCGTTCTGCCTGTGCCGATGATGAACGTACTCAACGGCGGCGTGCATGCCGACAACAACGTTGACCTTCAAGAGTTCATGATCATGCCGATTGGGGCGTCAAGTTTTTCTGAAGGTCTGCGCTGGGGTGTCGAGACGTACCACACACTCAAATCGTTATTGCACGATCGCAAACTCGCAACAGCAGTCGGCGACGAGGGTGGCTTCGCACCAAACCTCGCAAGCAACGAAGATGCAATTGCAATTTTGGTCGATGCAATTGAAGCAGCGGGTTTCAAACCAGGCATCGACATCTCCATTGCGCTCGATCCGGCAATGAGCGAACTCTATAAAGATGGCAAATATCACTTAGCTGGCGAAGGTCAAGTTTTCACCAGCGATCAATTGGTTACCTGGTGGACAACGCTCGTCAACAAATACCCAATCGTTTCGATTGAAGACGGAATGGCAGAAGACGATTGGGTCGGATGGTCTTCGCTCACCAAAGCATTGGGGTCTCGCGTGCAACTCGTGGGTGATGATCTTTTTGTCACCAATGTAAAACGATTGCAACGCGGCATCGATGAGAAGGTCGCAAACAGTGTGCTGATCAAGGTCAATCAAATTGGCACGCTCACCGAAACGCTCAACACCATTTCGCTCGCTCGCAACAATCACTACACAAGTGTGATGAGCCACCGCAGTGGTGAAACCGAAGATGCAACCATCGCCGACTTGGCTGTTGCCACGAACTGCGGCCAGATCAAAACAGGCGCGCCTGCTCGCAGCGACAGAGTGGCAAAATACAACCAGTTGCTCCGCATCGAACAACGCTTAGGGAGCAACGCCAAATATCTTGGCAAGCAAGCCGTAAGTCGATAACCCCATACTCCACCATTTAGGGCTTCTCAACAGCCACAATGGAGGGGTGTCAAGTACCGATCTAAATCTCGTTCGCCATCGTGGCGTTCGCGCATTCGCGGTTCCTTTCACTGTTCTTGTTGTCTTGGCTCTTGCAACAACACTGTTCGTTGTGCCCGTGCGCACTTGGATGAGTCAGCGCAACGTGCTCAATACGAAGCAACAGGAATACGCCGCATACGAAGACCTCGTTGAGAACATGCAAGACCAAGTGAACTATTTGCAATCACCTTCCGGATTGCGAGACGCGATTCGCACCCAACTCGGCTATCTCTACCCGTCTGAGCGCCGTGTTCCAATGATGGACACCCCCGCACTCTCGACAACGCTCCCCGAGCGTTGGCCATACACAATCGTTTCGACGATGATGTTTGTCAAGACATTAGAAGCAGCAGCGCAGGACGCTAAGGGCAAGATTGCTCTTAACCCACTTGCGCCGTAATGCCACTCATTCACTAACCTTGTTGCATCCCACCACAGAGGAGTTGCAATGGCTGGAAGCATTTTAGGTAACAGAGTTCTTCGCAAAGAAGACCCAAAATTTCTCACAACTGGTGGCGTCTATGTCGACGACTTGCGCGACGAACCATTGTTGGTCGGTGCTGTTCATGCAACCTTTGTTCGCTCTACCGTTGCCCACGCCAAGATCACTGGTATTGATGTTTCCGAAGCCCTCACGATGCCCGGCGTCGTTGCCATCTATACCGCGCAAGATCTTGGGCTCGAACCCGTCGAGGCTTCATTTAACCCAATGGCAAAGCGCACATTGCTCGCTAGCGGAAAAGTTCGTTACGTCGGCGAGCCACTCGCAGTTGTGCTCACCCAATTTGCAAACCAGGGAGAAGATGCAGCCGAGCGAGTGATTGTTGACTACGACGCACTTGAAATTCTTGTAGATGTTGAGCAGGCTATGACTTCATCAACTCTTATTTACGAAGAAGTTGGCAGCAATGTCGTCTTTGATTCGACAGCAATCGGCATGCCCGACAACACGGGTGATGCATTGTTCGCCGATTGCGAAGTTGTTGTCAAGGGTCGGTTCGTAAACCAGCGTGTAGCACCCTGCCCACTCGAAGTGCGCGGTGCCGCAGCAGCATGGGACAACGGTCGCTTAGTGCAGTGGTTGTCGACGCAGCATGCACAAGGCGCCCGCGATGCAATCTTGAAAGTCAATGCTTTGGACGCTGGCCAGGTGCGCGTAATCACGCCAGATGTCGGTGGTGGTTTCGGAGCGAAGATTGATGCGTATCCAGAAGATCTGTTGTTGGGACGAATTGCAAAGCAAGTTGGCAAACCAGTGCGTTGGACAGAAACTCGTAGCGAGTCGATGGTCGCGCTAGGTCATGGACGTGGCCAAATTCAATACATCACCATTGGCGGAACTCGCGCAGGAAAAGTAAAGGCATACCAATTACACGCACTGCAGGATTCGGGCGCGTGGGTCGACGTAGGTGCAATTCTTGCCCCGTTCATGACCCGCCCAATGGCTTCCGGCGTTTATGACATTCCCGTGATTGAAGTGCGCACGACATCGGTTGCAACAAACACAACGCCGATGGTTGCGTATCGTGGCGCAGGACGTCCAGAGGCAACTGCCGCAATTGAGCGCGCGATGGATTTGTTTGCACTCGAACTCGGCAAAGACCCAGCTGAGGTGCGACGCATCAACTTGATTCCAAAGTTTCTCGATCCTTTCACTACATCGATTGGCCAAACGTACGACGTAGGCGACTTTGAAGGAGCGCTCAACAAAGTGCTCGAAGCATCCGACTACGCACAACTTCGAAAAGACCAAGCAGCCCGTCGTGCAAGTGGTAGCACCAAACAACTTGGCGTTGGCATCAGCGTGTACGTCGAAATCACTGCAGGAACATCAGCAGGTGAATACGGCAAGGTTGAGATTCTTCCCAATGGTCGCGCAATCGTGTACACCGGCACTTCACCACACGGACAAGGCCACGTGACATCGTGGTCAATGTTGGCGAGTGACGAGACAGGCATTGCCATGGACATGATCGATGTTGTTTGGGGTGACACCGACGCCATTCCGTCTGGTGGTGGCACCATGGGCTCACGTTCATTGCAACAAGGTGGCGCTGCGGTACACCAAGCATCAAAAGAACTCGTTGAGCAAGCACGCAAACATGCAGCGCGTTTGCTCGAGGCCAACGAAGACGATGTGGTGTTCGACAAATTCACCGCTGCATTCCATGTCGCGGGCACTCCAGCAGTTGCAAAAACTTGGGCCGACATTTCGTCTGCTCTTGCTGCTGATGGCGGTCTCATTCAAGAATCAAATTTCGTGTCCAACGGCGCAACATTTCCCTTTGGCGCTCACGTTTCAGTTGTCGAAGTTGACACCGAGACAGGCAAAGTCACTCTGATCAGGCACGTTGCGTGCGACGATGCCGGCCGAGTGATTAACCCATTGATTTTGGATGGTCAAATTCATGGCGGCATCGGTCAAGGTGCCGCACAAGCACTGTTGGAAGAAGTTCGCTACGACACAGACGGCAACCCGATCACTTCCAACTTTGCCGACTACGCATTTATTTCGGCGGCAGAGTTGCCAAGCTTCGAAGTCATCCACATGGAAACGCCAACACCCCGCAACCCACTTGGTGCAAAAGGCATCGGCGAGTCGGGCACCATCGGCTCCACTCCCGCGGTGCAATCAGCAGTCGTTGACGCTCTCACCCACTTGGGCGTGCGTCACATTGACATGCCAGCCACCCCAGAACGAGTGTGGAGCGCAATTCAGTCGGCCAACTAATTCGCACACGGTAAAGCCCGTGCGTACCGTCAGTCGTATTCTTGTCGTATGAATACTTTTGCTAGTTCATCCTCTGACCCAATTGTTGCCCAAAATCTTGTTCGATACTTCGGAGATGTGAAAGCCGTCGATGGCATCAACATCACAGTAAAAACTGGCGAAATTTTTGGATTTCTCGGACCAAACGGTGCAGGAAAATCCACCGCTGTTCGCATGCTCACCACACTGCTTCGCCCAACTTCCGGCACCGCTACCGTCGCAGGTTTCGATGTTGCAAAGCATCCCGACGAAGTCCGTCGTCGCATAGGCGTAGCGCTGCAAGATGCAGCGATTGACCCGTTGATGACTGGCACCGAATTGCTGCGCCTACAAGCTGTGTTGTACGGAATACCACAGGCGCAAATGAAAAACCGTGCGAGTGAATTGCTTGAACGTGTCGGTCTCACTGCTGCGGCCGATCGCCGTGTTGGCACATATTCAGGTGGTATGCGCCGCCGACTCGACTTGGCACTCGCCCTCATTCATCAACCGACTGTTTTGTTTCTCGATGAACCGACAACTGGTCTTGATCCGATGAGTCGCATGTCGTTGTGGGAAGAAGTACGTCGCCTCAACAACGAAGGCACGACCGTCATGCTGACTACGCAGTATTTGGAAGAAGCAGACCAACTTGCAGATCGCATCGCCATTATCGACGCAGGAAAAATTGTGCGTGAAGGAAAACCGCAGGACCTCAAAGCAGGTGTCGGATTTCCAACTCTTCTCATTACTGTTCCGTCCGATCAAACTGAGCGCGCTAAAGCTGTGCTCGCCACATTTGGCGACATGCGCCCAACAGCCGAGGGCTCGCTTGGTGTTGGCTTACGTGGCGGCGCAAATGTTGTGACCGACGTTGTACGCAAACTCGACGAGGCTTCGGTGCGAGTACAGCACCTTGAAATTAATGAGCCAAGCCTTGACGACGTATTTGCAGAAGCAACTGGTCACCGTCTCGAGGGTGCCAAAGCATGACAGTCGCTACAGCAGCTCTCGCAATTGAGACAACGGCGCGCAGCCGACAACTCTCGATACGCCAAACCATCGCCATGGCAAAGCGCTCGACCTACGAAATTGCGCGACAGCCTGCGCTCATTGCGCCAAGCATGTTCTTCCCCATATTTTTTGCAGTACTGAGTTCGTCCAGCTTTAGTAGGACAACCTCAATTCCTGGGTTTCCAAAAGTCGAATCGTTCATGCAATTCACATTGGCGTCCACCATCGTTCAGGGCGTGTTATTCGGTTCCGTCACAGGAGCAGCGGCTCTGGCCACCGATATCGAAATTGGTTTTTTCGATCGCTTGCTTCTTGCACCAACAACTCGCACGGGCATTTTGCTCGGACGCCTTGCTGGTAGTGCATTATTCGGGTTCTTTCAATCTGCATTCTTTCTCGCCGTGCTCGTGCCATTTCATGCGCCGATCACTGCGGGTATTCCTGGCGCTCTCGTCATGGTGTTGTCGGGAGGAATCGTTTCGCTCGCTATTGGCGCCATCATGTCATCGGTTGCTATTCGCACCGGTTCTGCCGAAGCTGTGCAGGGAGCATTTCCGCTGTTGTTCGTGTTGCTGTTCTTCTCGAGCGCATTTTTTCCACGCGAGACGATGAGCGGCGCTTACAAGCGAATCGCCGACATCAACCCAATTTCATATCTGGTTGAGGGTCTGCGTGCGCTCGTTCTCGAGGGCTTTACTTTCTCGGCAGTTGTTCGATCACTGCTTGTACCTACTCTGATTTGCCTTGCCGCAATTTTGTTCGCATTGAAAGAACTCCGCCGAAAGTTGGCTGCGCTGTGACCACACAAGTAACGACCACACAGTCAACAACCACATCGGTTGCAATGCCAACAACCATGCGAAGTGCTCGCGGATTGGCTCAGCGCGGCGTTCGCAACATTCGTC
>WLPO01000035.1 GCA_009698745.1 Actinomycetota bacterium | reverse complement strand
TGCTCACCCCATACGAAATGGTTTCAGAAGAGGGCCTTGCGTTGCTCGAGAACAATGCAGACACAATCCTCTTTGAGATTGGTGTTGAGATTCGCGACTACCCAAGCGCGATTGAGCGGTTCAAAAACGCTGGAGCAATTGTTGACGGCACCAGGGTTCGCTTTCCTCGTGGAATGTGCAGGGCAATCGTGCAAGCAAGTGCTCCACGGATCTACACGCAACATGCGCGCAACCCGGAAAACAATGTGCAAATAGGCGGCAATGCCACCGTGTTTGCACCAAACTATGGCTCGCCTTTTGTGTACGACATCGACAATGGTCGTCGTTACGCAACAATTCAAGATTTTCAAAACATCGTCAAGTTGGCATACATGTCGCCATACATTCACCATTCAGGTGGCACGGTGTGTGAGCCGGTTGATATACCTGTGAGCAAGCGACACCTTGACATGGTGTACTCCCACATCAAATACTCCGATAAAGGTTTCATGGGTTCGGTGACTGCAGGCGAGCGTGCTCAAGACAGTGTCAACATGGCACGAATTGCTTTTGGTGGTGACTTGGCAGACCGCACGGTGATGACGAGCTTGATCAATGCCTCTTCGCCATTGGTCTGGGATGCAACGATGCTCGAGTCGGCAGAGGTGTACGCGCTAAACAATCAAGCTTGCATTATTACTCCGTTCATTTTGGCCGGAGCCATGGCACCAACAACTTCCGCTGGCGTAGTTTCGCAAACACTCGCAGAGTCACTTGTAGGAATGGCATTCACGCAACTCGTTCGCCCCGGTGCTCCAGTGGTATTCGGTTCGTTTGCAAGTTCGATGTCAATGCTCACTGGTGCCCCAACATTTGGCACGCCAGAGCCTGCGATTGTGTTGTACACGGTTGCCGCACTGGCGCGTCGACTCGGTGTTCCATTTCGCTCGGGTGGTTCACTGTGTGCATCCAAATTGCCAGATGCGCAGGCCGCGTACGAAAGCGCTTCAACTTTGATTCCTACAATCATGGCTGGCACCAACTTCGTGTTGCATGCTGCTGGCTGGTTGGAGGGTGGCCTTGCGGTCGGTTATGAAAAATTTGTGCTCGACTGTGATCAGTTGGGCATGATGATGACGCTCGGCAAGGGTCTCGACATCACCGAGAACGGTCAGGCCATGAGCGCGATGCGCGAAAATGATCCTGGGCAACATTTCTTGGGTACAGCCCATACCTTGGCCAACTTTGAGACCGCGTTCTACCGATCGGACACCGCCGACAACAACAGCTTCGAGCAGTGGACAGAAGATGGCGCATTGGATGCCGCCCAACGAGCCAACAGAATTTACAAAGAGCGACTTGCGTCATATGTTGCGCCAGCGCTAGATGACGCAATTGACGCGGAATTATTGGAATACATCGGTAAGCGCAAGGCAGAGTTGCCCGACACTTTCGCATAATCTAGTTACGCCCCTATACGCAAAACCCAAGTCAGTGAGATCAACAATGAGCATTCTTTCGTCGTTATTAAAGCCCCTCATCGGCGGTGGAAAATCGGATGGCAAGACAACTGCATCTGCGCAGCGCCTTGTGCGCAATATGCGTTATGAATTGGTTCCGCTGAAATCGCTTGACCAGGCCATCACCGACTTGCCAAAGGGCGCATCTGTGTCGGTGACGTGTTCGCCTGCAAAGGGTATTGCTGTGACCCAAGAACTGTGTGAGCAGTTGCTGGTAAAAGGTCACAACGTGGTGCCGCACTTTGCTGCACGTCTGGTTGAAGGCCCTGAGCACGCCGCCAAGTTGGCAGCATGGGTGCGCGAAAAGGGAATCAAAGAAGTATTCATCATCGGTGGCGACGCTGAAGTGCCACCTCATTACCAATTTGCATTGCCATTCATGAAAGATTTCTTGAGTTCCAACCCAGGTGTTGAAACCATTGGATTTGGTGCTTATCCAGACGGTCACTCCACGATCAGTAATACCGACTTGCACAATTCGGTGATTGAGAAAGAAGCATTGCTCAAGAGCTTCGGTGTGAAGGGGCTTGCCTCGACGCAAATGTGTTTTGACGCTCCAAAGATTCTCGCTTGGCTCAAGGATCTTCGTGCAAAAGGTTTCACTACTCCGATCAATCTTGGTTTGCCAGGTGTTGTGGATCGCACGAGGCTGATGTCGGTCGGTGTACGCACTGGAGTTGGCCAGTCATTGCGTTATCTCAAGAAGAACAAAGCATCATTGACGCTGATGATTGCACCGGGTGGATACGACCCGACAAAATTACTGAATGACATAGCTGTCAAGGCAGATGAACTCAACGTTTCGGGTATTCACTCGTTTACATTTAACGCCACTGCTGATACAGCCAAGTGGGCAAATGCAATTTTGGATCAGCAAGTATGAGCACAACTACGACCAACACAGATGTAGTCATCATTGGCGGTGGCGTAATGGGTGCTTCAATCGCACTTGAATTATCAAAGGCTGGCCGCAAAGTGGTGGTCATCGATAAGGGTGGCGCAGCCGGCGCTGGTTCAACAAGCGCATCTTCAGCGATCATTCGTTTTACGTATTCCAACTTCAACACCATCTTGATGGCGTGGGAGTCAGCGCAGTATTGGTACGACTGGAACAATTTTGTTGGTGTCCAAGACCCAGACGGCATGGCCAAGTTCGTGAAGACTGGTTACCTGGTATTTCTTACCGAGGGCTACGACGGCATTCGGCAGCGTGAACTCTGGGATCAATTCGGTATTCCCTACGAAGTACTCAGCCCTGAAGAAGTGCGCAAGCGCTGGCCGGCATTTGACACGGGCAAGTATTACCCACCAAAGAGCATTGAAGACCCTGCGTTTGCCGACGATCCTTACGATCAGCTTTCGGCGTTGTTTGACCCACTCAGTGGCTTTATGGATGACCCAATGTTGGCCACGCACAACCTTGCCAACGCAGCCAAGTCGCATGGCGCTGAGTTTCTCTTTCATAAAGAAGTTGTAAAAATCAATACGAGCAACGGGGCAGTGACGGGAGTAACGCTCAAGAGTGGCGAGACATTTAATGCTCCGACTGTCATTAATGCTGCAGGTCCTCATGCCGCAGCAATCAATCGCATGGCTGGCGTCTATGACGAAATGATGGTTCACCACCGACCGTTGCGACAAGAAGTCTTTTCTCCGCCAGCACCGGTTGGGTTCCGTCTAGAGGACAACGCTCCGATTGTTGCCGACCTTGACTTGGGTCAATACTTCAGGCCGCACATGGGTGATCTACTCAATGTGGGCACTACTGAACCAGCATGTGATGAATTGCATTTCCTTGATAACGCAGACGATTGGAATGACTCGGTCACCGTCGAGTTTTTTGAGCGAGTGATGTTGCGTCTTGCGCGCCGATTGCCAGATTTTGGAGTTCCCCTGAAGCTCCTAGGTATCGGTGCTCTTTATGACGTCACCGATGATTGGATTCCGTTGTACGACAAGTCGAGCCTGAACGGGTTCTTTATGGCATGTGGTACGAGTGGCAACCAGTTCAAGAATGCTCCGCTCGTTGGCAAGTTCATTCGCGCTCTGATCGAGGCCCAGGAGCAGGGGATTGATCACGACGTGACCCCCGTTGAATTTGTCGGTGAGAGCACGGGTAATGCCATCAACCTGTCAGCGTTTTCAAGATTGCGCACACAAGGCGTTACCGCCGGAAACGTGATGGGCTAAGTTAGTCAAGTGCGTTCTACATTGGAGCAGTTGCTCGCTACTGGAAAAGTGTTGCTGGCAGACGGTGCAACCGGAACCAACTATTTCCAGATGGGCTTAACGGCTGGTGAGCCACCCGAATTTTGGATCACGGATCATCCAGATCGCGTGATGTCGCTGCACCAAAAGTTTGTTGACGCTGGTGCCGACATTGTTTTGACGAACACCTTTGGTTGCAATCGCCATCGTCTCAAATTGCACAATGCTCAGAGTCGCGTGCATGAGTTAGCTAGTGCTGCTGCACAACTTGCGCGAAAAGTCGCTGACAATGCCGGTCGACCGGTGATTGTTGCCGGTTCGGTCGGTCCAACAGGCGAGTTGTTTGAACCACTTGGCGCACTCACTGAAGCTGAAGCGATTGACACATTTGCAGAGCAAATTCAGGGATTAAAAGATGGTGGGGCGGATGTTGCATGGATTGAAACTATGTCCGCACCGGAAGAAGTACGAGCCGCAGCAATGGCCGCGATAAAGGTCGGCATGCCGTATGTGGCGACTATGTCTTTTGATACCGCTGGACGCACGATGATGGGCATTATGCCGAGTGCACTAGAACAAATCTTTGTCGGGCTCGATCCACAGCCGCTCGCAATTGGTGCCAATTGTGGTGTCGGTGCATCCGACATGCTTGTCTCTGTTTCTGAGATGAAGGGTTTTGTGACGCCAATTGTGGCGAAGGGCAACTGTGGGATACCTCGCTTTGAAGGTGTATCTATCAAATATTCCGGAACTCCAGAGTTGATGCACACGTACGCTGGAATGGCGGTAGACGCGGGGGCTCGCATCGTTGGCGGATGTTGCGGTACCTCGCCAGAGCATCTCGCTGCGATGCGCAATGCATTAGATATGCATCAACATGGATCGGCGCCAACCACTGATGAGATCATTAACAAAATTGGTCCGCTGACCAATTCGGTGCCAACTGTGGCAGACACATCTACGAGGGATGCTCGCCGCCGACGTCGCTCAGAGGACTAGTGGCGAGACACGCAAAGACAAAGAATGGCTTTGCGCCAAAAGTTTGTGCGCGCTGTGGTTTGCCGTTTGAGTGGCGCAAAAAGTGGGCAAAAAATTGGGATGAAGTGAAGTACTGCAGCACGCGGTGTCGCGACGAAAAATAATTTGTAGTTATTTGCCTTGCCACTGTGGTGGGCGCTTTTCGGCAAATGACGCTGGGCCTTCAATGGCGTCCTGCGAATCGACTGCTTTTCTGTACGAGGCATTCACGCGCATCTGTTTCATTGCCTCTTGGATGTCGACATTCTCGAGCGTGCGATTGAGCTCGAGTACCGCGGCCACGCTCAGCGGGGCCGACAAACAAATCTCGGCAGCCAATTGACGCGCGGTTGCCATGAGGTCGGCAAGTGGTACGACTCGATTGACTATTCCCCAGGATTGTGCTTCGTCGGCGGAAAGCCTGCGGCCACCAAAGATGATCTCGTTGGAAAGTTGGCGAGGCATGAGGCGGGGCAGTCGCACGGCGCCAGCATCGGGTAGAACTCCCACTCGTGTTTCGGGAAGAAAGAATTGCGCATGGTCTGCAGCAACGATGAAGTCTGCTGCCATTGCGATTTCGAACCCACCGCCTACGGCCATGCCGTTGACAGCCGCGATAATTGGCTTATTGCGATTTGGCAGTTCAGGGAATCCACCAAATCCGCCCACACCGTAGTCGGAATCAAATGCTTCGCCTTCGGCTGCAGCGTTTAAATCCCATCCCGCAGAAAAGAAGCGCTCACCTGCGGCGGTAAAGATCGCTACTCGGTGAGTTGAGTCAGAATTGAATGCAGAGAATATTTCGCTCAATTCGCGGCTTGTTGCAGCATCTATGGTGTTGGCCTTCGGTCGATCAAGAACAATCTCAAGAATTGAACCAGTGCCTGCAGGAGTTGTGGATGTGCTCGTCGTAATGGGCATCAAGGTCTCGTTTCGCTATTTGGTTTCTTCAATGAGCAAAGCGTCGACGGCAATCGCGGACGTTGTTGTGGCAAGTACTGGATTGAGTTCGACTTCCACAACTGAAGATCCTATGACTGCATCTTGCAGCGCAATCACTACGTCAACGAGTGCGTCAATGTTGGCTGCAGGTTTGCCTCTGTAGCCGTTGAGAATCGGGGCGATGCGAAGTTGTTGCAAGGCTTCACGAATCTCATCTTTGGTCACCGGAGCCAACAAGCACTGTGTATCTCGCCACAACTCGGTGAGTATTCCGCCCGCGCCAAGTGTGATCATCCAGCCAAGTGGGGCGGTGCGCCGGATACTTACAAGCACTTCAGCAACAATTCCGGTGATGGTCTGTTCCACCAAGAATTCGGTGATACTTGCGGGCATCGAGGCGATTGAAGCCTCTAATTGTTCGGCATTTTGCAAGCCAACAGCCACTGCGCCAGACTCACTTTTGTGGGCAAGCCCGAGGCCCTTGAGCGTGACGGGGAATCCAATTTTGGCCGCAGTCTCCACAACTGTGTTGCGAGTGCAACGCGCACCTAGTGGCACGGCAATGTTCCACGTGCTCAGGCGTGCCTTGGCACTTGCCTCATCAACGATGGCGGTTTTGCCAGGTGCCGAAACCACGACTGGTGCGATTTGCGGTGCATGCTGTCCAAGCCATGCGCAGCGGTCAAGCGCAATAAGTGTCTCGCGTAGCCCCTGTGCGGGGGTCATTCCGAGTGCGTTAATTGAATCGCGCATCGATTCCGAAAAACATTCGGGAATTGTGGCAACAATTATGCCTCGACGCTTGGTGTCGTTGCTTGCTGCAGCAAATGCTTCGGCCGCAACAACCCAACTGCTCGCATCTTGATCGGGACGGGGTGGGGCATCGAGCAACAAAATTGTTGCATCATGCTCGCCGCGCATCGTTTCTGAAAACGTGCGAGTCATGGCGTCTTTGTCGCCCCACATAAACGTGTGGTAATCAAATGGGTTTCCAACAGAAACGAGTTCGGTCAATGTGGACTCAATGCGCGCGCGTTGCTCGTCTGGGAACGGCGCAAAAACCAGATTTGTTGCTTCAGACAAATCGGCAACAAGTGAAGCTTCTCCGCCCGAGCAAGATAATGATGCAATGCGGTAGCCGCTGAGTGGTCCGCCATTGTCGAGCAACTTGAGTGTCTCGAGAAGTTCGGTAGGCGTTTCTACGGTCGCGACGCCACACCTATCAAAAAATGCCGCGTACGCCTGCCGATTTCCTGCCAGCGATGCAGTGTGCGATGCAGCAATCAGTGCACCGGCTTCAGACTTGCCGGTTTGAAGTGCAACAATTCGTTTGTTGCGTGCAAATGCCTCTTGAGCAAGGGCGGCAAAACGAGGTGCGTCACGAATTGCTTCGATGAACATGCCTATTGCGGTCACGCGGTCGTCATGAATAAAAGTTTCAAGCACATCTTCAACGCCGCCACCAGCTTGGTTGCCAACAGTGACCATGTAAGCCATACGCAAATTGCGTTGTTGCATCGTGAGGTTGATTCCAACGTTGCCACTTTGCGAGATCATGCCAACACCACGGTCAACAGTCACGCATCCGTGCTCGTCGGGCCACAGGGCAACGCCGTCAAGTGTGTTGATGAAGCCGTAGCAGTTTGGTCCAAGCAGTGGCATGTCGCCAGCCGCTAGGACCAGCTGTTGTTGCAGGTCGGTATCACCGGTCTCGGAGAAACCTGATGCATAACACACCGCGCCACCAGCGCCCATCTTGCTCAGTTGTTTCACCGCGTCCAGTGTGAGATGCCGGTTGACGGCGACAAACGCCGCGTCAGGCACACCCGGTAAGTCGTTGACTGAAGCGAAACATGCAACGCCGTGCATCTCTTTGCGAGTTGGGTGCACTGGCCAAATCTCGCCTGTAAAACCAAGCTTTTGGCATTGCCTCACCACAGCAGCGGCAGGGTTGCCACCGATGACTGCAATGCTCCTGGGGTTGAGCATGCGGGCGAGTGCGGTGTGCGCTTGTGGCATGTATCAGCCGCCAAACTCGCGCAAGAGACCGCGCGAAATGATGTGGCGCTGAATTTCGCTCGTGCCGTCCCAGATGCGGTCAACACGTGTATCGCGCCACATGCGCTCGAGAGGCAATTCGTCCATCAAACCCATGCCACCAAATATCTGGATGGCTTCGTCGGTGACAAATTGGCACATCTCGCTTGCGAACACCTTTGCCATTGCAATTTCAGAATCATCAAACTTGCCATGCGCATCATTCCATGCGGCACGCAGTGTGAGTAGCTCGGCTGCATCAAGTTGTGTTTTCATGTCGGCCAGTTTGAACGACACGCCTTGAAACTTGCCAATCTGCTGTCCAAATTGTTCACGCGTTGCAGCCCATTCGGTTGAGAGTCGAAGCGCGCGACGAGCACGACCCACGCAAACAGCAGCAACCTGTAGGCGTGTTGCGCCGAGCCATGTGTTGGCAACATCAAAGCCACCGTGCACTTCGCCTAGCACTTTGCTGTTTGGAACGCGGCAGTTGTCAAAGTTGATGATCAGGTTGTGATAACCCGAGTTAGAGACACATTTGTATCCGGCTACGCGCTCGCAACCTGGTGTGTCGAAGTCGACAAGAAAACCGGTGATCTTCTTTTTTGGTCCCTTGGATGTCTGTTCCTCGGCGGTTGCTGCGAACAGAATTACATAGTCGGCCATGTCGGCGTGTGAAATGAAATGCTTTGTTCCATTGATTACCCAGTCGTCACCGTCGCGCACGGCCGAACACTTCATGCCACGCATGTCGGATCCTGCGTCTGGCTCACTCATTGCCAAGCAATCCACGCGGTCGCCTGCAATTGTGGGGATGAGATATTCCTGAATCTGGCTTTCCGTGCATGCACGCAAGATGTTGGACGGGCGAGCAACGATGTAATGCAATGCATACGAAGTTGCACCAAACTCACGGTCGACCAACGTGGTGTCAAACGAATCAAGACCGCCTCCACCGTATTCGGTAGGCATATTGCACGCATAAATACCTGCAGCTATTGACTTCTTTTTAATTTCCTCTTCGAGTTCTTTTGGCACCTGTCCAAGCTTCTCAACTTGCTCTTCGTGGGGTATGAGTTCGCGCTCAACAAACGTGCGCGTTGTGGCAACAATTGCCTCTTGTTCTTCGGTCAGTGCAAATTGCATGTTGTTCTCCTATTGGTCTATTTCTTTTTAATCTTCATAACTCTGCCAACGTCTTCCGGTGTCGGAAGTGAAGAGTGGCTCAGTGCGATTGCTTCTAGCGCAGCCGCAACGTGGGGAAGAATTGGCGCAGACTTTCCTGCATTCATGTCCACATGGACCAACATCTGCTCGGTTGTCGACAGTCTCTTGCCACTTTCACCATTAAACATGGTGTGATGAATGTGCAAGCGCTTTGCGTCAACATCCAGCACTCGCGTTTCTATGCGAAGCGGCTCATTCAAAAAAGCCTCATCTTCGTAGACGATGTGAGTTTCGACGGTATAAAACGAGTTACCGGCTGCACGGTATGCATCGTTGTCGCCGATATACGTGAAGAGCGCGTCGGAACCCCAGCCAAATGCGGATAAATATGCGGCCTCGGTCATGTGACCGTTGTAGTCAACCCACTCTTGCTCAACGAGGCACGAATAGATGTCAAGAGGTGCGGGCACCACATCGCCCGGCTGCCAAGGGGCGAGCGGCGAGACGCTGCTACTTCGCGGGGCGTTCGCCGACATGTCGACCGATCCCTGTTGGGGCAGAAAGTTTTGCGTGTGCTTCAGCAATTGGCTTGAGCAACATCATCAATTCGCTTCCCATGGGTGAGGTCTTTCCCGTTGCAGTGTCAACATGCATGAAGAGGTGCTCACCAGTAAAAGCCACAACTCCGTCTTCACGCACAACTTCTGACCACAAGTGAATACGTTTTTCGTCATACGAGGCGACGCGAGTGAGAACTTTAATTTTGTCTCCGGCGCGAGTTTGGTCAAGAAAACGTGAATGTCCTTCAACGGTGTAAAACGTGCGACCAGTTGCGAGGTATTCGGGCGTAAAACCAATCGCACGGAAAAACGTGTCGCTTGCTTCGCTCACGAGTTGGGAATAACGCGAGTCGTTGGTGTGGCCGTTGTAGTCCGTCCACTCAGAAGGGATAAACATCTCATGCGAGACCGATGGTGCGAGGGGGTCAAGCACCGGTATCGGACCACGACCAAACAACATCTTTTCGTAATCGGCCAAGACTTGTCCCGCCCCGTAATTTTGGCTTCGTAGTCCCTGGAATACAGAAACCAAACAATCATCGCGCAATGCTTCGAGTTCGCGAATGGTTGCGGTTCCAGCTTGATCGTCTGATTGCGAAACAATCTTCTCGAGCAGCACATCGTCGAGTTCTGGAACGTCCATCAACTTTGTCCATGGCCACTTCAGAGACGGCCCAAATTGTGCCATGAAGTGTCGCATACCCGCTTCGCCGCCAGCGATGCGGTACACAAGGAATGTGCCCATAAATGACCATCGCAAGCCGGGGCCGAAGCGCATTGCATCATCAATTTCTTCCGCGGTAGCGATGCCGTCATTGACCATCCACAACGCTTCGCGCCACAATGCTTCCATGAGTCGATCGGCAACAAAGCCGTCGATTTCTTTGCTCAGCATGAGTGGGCGCATGCCGATTTGTGTGTACACCTCGCGTGCACGATCTTTTGTGGCCTGCGATGTGAGGTCTCCGCCACAGATCTCAACAAGTGGCATGAGATATACGGGATTGAACGGATGACCAACAACAAATCGCTCTGGGTTGACCATGTCCTTTTGTATTTGTGTAGGTAGCAAACCAGATGTAGACGAACCAAATACGGTTGTTGGCGAGGCTGCTTTGCTTGCACGAGCGAGCAGTTCTTGTTTCAGCTCAAGTCGTTCTGGTGCGCTTTCTTGCACAAAGTCAACATCAGTTACTGCCTCTTCTGGAGTCGAGACAAATGTGATGGTGCCTTCTTGCGGGAGGGGAGCGAGTGTGAGTTTGCGGTAAGCGCGACGAGCGTTGCCCATGATTTCGCCCATCTTGCGCGTGGCTTGTGGGTCGATGTCGTACAACTTGACATCGACACCGTTGAGCGCAAATCGGGCAGCCCATGCACCACCAATAACTCCGCCACCGAGAAGACCAACAGTTTTTAATCCAGGTAGACCGCTCATCGTTGTTCCTTACGCGTGCTTTGTAAGTTGAAGCTTTTTGCGCACCTCGGCAGGTCCCATGACAGAAACGTTCATGTTCTCCAAGATATTGACCGCACGCTCGACGAGTTTTCCATTGGTGGCGAGTTCGCCACGATTGAGATACAAGTTGTCTTCAAGACCAACGCGCACATTGCCACCGGCAAGCACTGCTTGGGCAACAAACGGAAGTTGCATTCTTCCGATGGAGAATGCAGAGAACACCGCTCCAGCCGGAATTTGATTGACCAGAGCCATGAATGTGTTCGTGTCATCTGGTGCGCCGTAGGCGATGCCCATGCACAACTGAATCATCACGGGATCATCAAGCAGCCCGTCTTTGATTAAATCTTTCACCATTACCAGGTGTCCGGTGTCAAACACTTCGAGCTCTGGGCGCACACCAAGTTGTTGCACGATCTTTGCCATCTTGCGCAACACGCTTGGCGTGTTGGTCATCACATAGTCGCCGCCACTCGAGAAGTTCATCGTGCCGCAGTCGAGTGTGCAAATTTCGGGAAGTAGGCGAGTGACGTGATCGAGACGCTCTGTTGACCCAACCATGTCGGTGCCAGCGGCAAGTGGCAACACATCTTCATCGCCACCTAGTACCAAGTCACCACCCATGCCTGCGGTCAGGTTGATCACGACATCGGTGTCTGATGATCGAACGCGATCCACGACTTCTGCATACAGTTCAGTGTCGCGAGAACCAAGCCCTGTTTGTGGATTGCGCACATGAATGTGCACAACTGCAGCGCCAGCTTTGGCCGCCTCGATGCACGAGTTGGCAATCTGTTCGGGTGTGACTGGAACCTTGTCGCTCTTATGTGCGGTTTCTCCAGAGCCAGTAACGGCGCAGGTGATAAATGATCCCCAATTCATAACGTTTCCCTTCAACCCGAGTGAGCAAAACCGTTAATTGCCAATACGTACAACGGCTTTATTAGGTTAGTGCCGATGCCTCAATTAGCCAAAGCCCTGTGGACGCCAACAGTTGAGCGCATAGCCAAATCGCGGATGAATCTTTTTGCAAAGAAGGTCAACAAAACTGCTGATTTGCACGCGTGGTCAGTTGCGCAACCCAGTGAATTTTGGTCTCAAGTTTGGGACGATTGTGGAGTCATCGGGCATAAAGGTGATCGTGTTTTTATTCCAAATAGTGCGGGCACACCAATCTCTACCGCCAAGTTTTTCCCTGACGCACAACTGAGTGTCGTTGAAAACTTTTTGCGAAAAAGTGGTACTGCGCATGGTGTGAGTGAAGCCTTGGTGGCCATAGATGAAAGTGGCTCGCGCAGAAGTCGCACGTGGGATGAGTTGGCGTTGCGTGTTGCCGCTATTGCATCGGCACTCAGACAACATGGTGTTGTTGCGGGTGACAGGGTGGCTGCATGGTTGCCAAACTCGCTCGAGGCTGTCGAAGTAATGCTTGGCGCTGTGTCAATTGGCGCAGTGTTTTCATCTGCTTCACCAGACTTTGGGGCAAACGGGGTGATTGATCGTTTTGGTCAAATTGAACCGAAGGTTCTTGTTGCGGTAGACGGCTATCGCTATAACGGTAAAGACTTTGATTGCCTTGAACGGCTAGCGCAGATTCGTACGGGATTGCCAACAGTCGTAGCCACTGTGCTTGTAAACAACTTGAGTGTGGGCGAGCACAGTCGCGAAGGATTACTTGAGTACGAAAAGTTTGTGTCAAGCGGTTTGTCTTCGCCAGTTGCACCACAGCGGTTTGCGTTTGACCACCCGTGGTATGTGTTGTATTCAAGTGGCACAACCGGTGTGCCGAAGTGCATCGTGCATCGCACTGGAGGTGTGCTTATTCAGCACATGAAAGAACATCAATTGCATTGCGACCTCGGCGAAGACGATCGCGTCATGTATTTCACGACAACCGGTTGGATGATGTGGAATTGGTTGGTTTCGGTGCTTGCAAGTGGCGCATCTGCAGTGCTATTCGATGGTGCGCCAGCAGCGCCTAACACTGCTCGACTGTTTGACATTGTTGACAGTGAGAAAATTACGTTGCTTGGTGTTTCGGCCAAATACATCGACTCCATGCGCAAGGCTGGTATTGATCCGCGCGCTTCGCACATTCTCCAGTCACTGCACACCATCTGTTCAACTGGTTCTCCACTTTCGCCGGAAGGTTTCGACTGGGTATACACGTCAGTCAAGCAAGACGTGCATTTATCGAGCATCTCGGGTGGCACGGACTTGTGCGCGTGCTTTGTGGGTGGAGACCCGACGCAACCTGTATATAGAGGAGAGATTCAAGGTCCGATGCTCGGCATGGCAAGTGATGCTGTTGATGACAAATCAAATTCATTGATTGATCAGCCAGGTATTGCCGGAGAGTTGGTATGTCGTCAACCGTTTCCATCGACACCGATTGGCTTTTGGAATGACGGCAGAGATGGCGCACCCGACCCCATGCATCCAGGACCAAAATATCTGAGCGCGTATTTCGAGCGCATTCCTGGCATGTGGGCCCAAGGTGACTTTGCTTCGTGGACACAGCATCAGGGAATTGTGATTCATGGTCGCAGTGACACCACACTGAATCCAGGTGGCGTGCGCATCGGCACGGCAGAGATAACGCGCGTGGTTGAGCAACTTCCGAACGTGCTTGAGAGCCTTGTGTTTGGCCAAGAGCAAGACAACGATGTGCGTATCGTGTTGCTTGTGCGGCTCATTGATGGTTCGATGTTGACCGACGAGCTGGTTGGCGACATCAAGTCGCGAATCCGTGTGGCGTGCACTCCAAGACACGTTCCGGCACTGGTTGTGCAGGTGTCTGATCTGCCGCGTACGCGTAGCAACAAACTTGTGGAACTGGCTGTAGCCGATGCGGTCAACGGGCGACCTGTGCGCAATAGTGAAGCAATTGCCAACCCAGAGTGCATTTGGCAAATTGTCGAATTGCTCAAATCGCAACGCTAGGATTGCTCCGACTTCCTTTCCGAGGTAGCTCAGCTGGCAGAGCAACGGACTGTTAATCCGTGGGTCGTGGGTTCGATCCC
>WLPO01000034.1 GCA_009698745.1 Actinomycetota bacterium | reverse complement strand
GCCCCCGGCATGAATCGAACATGCGACCTGCGGTTTAGGAAACCGTTGCTCTATCCACTGAGCTACGGGGGCTAATCCATTAATTATATGGATTTCTCTACTGGTCAGTTTTTGCTAGAGACAGTCGCCGTTACCCATCTGGGTAATAAAAATCCAAAACTTCACTTCACTCTCGCGTACGAATTACTAGATGATCCACAGGGAACTCGCTTAGTGACGCGCATGCGGTCACAACCCCGTCACCAAAGGTGAGAGATAACCTATTTAGTGATGAATAACGGTTTAATCCGCGTTGGACTCCTTGCGTAGGGGGCAATTGGGCACGAGCACAATATTGCGACCCAAAATACTGCGGGGCTCGAACTCATGGCCGTATGCGACACAAACCCAGAACGGGTCGCTGCAGCTCTCGAACTTGCACCAAATGCATCCACATTTAGCGATGCAACCGAGATGTTGGATTCTGGTCTTCTGCAGATCACGCCGAATAGCAAGGTACTTGACAGCCAGAGCAACGAGTGTGTAACGATCCACCGCACTAAGTCATACCCCCGCGTACACATCGTGGGCATGACAACACGAACATTAGGAGCACTCATGGAATCGGATGAAGAGAACAGCAATTCAACCAATGAGATCGAGCAACATCTCATCAACGACCTACAAGACCAATGGAAAGAACCGGCGACTAAAGGCGATCTACGCAATCATGCGGTTCGTATGGACTCACGATTCGGGAAATTAGACTCACGATTTGACACAATGGATGCTCGATTCGGTGTACTTCGCTCAGATCTACAGGCAATGATTCATCGCAACGTATGGGCAAGCGCCGCGGCAATCATGACGCTCAACCTTGCAGCACTTGGACTCGTTGTTTCGATCTTGAAATAGTTGATTAAGGAGTGGGATACGATTCAGGAATCATGAGCGAATCACCGGTGCACTTCATTGCCCACTTCACCATCAACGATGCCGACAAGTACCGCGTGTATGAAAAGGGCTTCTTCCCTATTCTGAAAGCTCATAACGGCAAATTCATTACTTATGACGACAACGCGAAGGTGCTCGAAGGTGCTCGAGATGAGGGCCGAACAGTCGTCATTCAATTTGAATCTGAAGCAGCGTGCATGACGTGGTGGAACTCGCCCGAATATCGCGAGCTTGCAGCCCATCGACACGCAGGCACCACTACGCACTCAATTTCAATTGTGCACGCAATCAAGAGGTAGGCCTTGACCGCAAATCTTGAACCACGCCGAGCAACATTTAGTTCATTTGCCGAATCGACCAAAGAAGATTGGGACGATCTCACTGAACAATACAAAGTTGTGCAAGGCCGTGTTGCCAGCCAAGTAATTGAGCAACTCGAAAAGTTGCGGGGCGAGTTTTTGGGTTACCCAGTCGATCGGCTCGAACATAGTTTGCAGACTGCAACCCGAGCAGAGCGAGATGGGCGCGACGAGGAATACGTGGTGTGTGCGCTGGTGCACGACATTGGCGACAGTTTGGCCCCGGACAATCACGAGGCCATCGCTGCAGCAGTGCTGAAACCGTTTGTTTCACCAGCCAACTACTGGATGGTTGCGCACCATGGAATCTTCCAGGGCTACTACTTCTGGCAGCACATTGGTCTCAATAAAAACGCTCGAGACGAATACCGAGGTCACGAGCATTACGCCCTTACAGAAGAGTTTTGTGCAAAATACGATCAGGTGTCATTTGACGTCGACTACAAATCAGAACCACTTGAGCACTTCGTGCCGTTACTGCACAAATTTTTTGCGCTTACTTAGATTCTTGTTCGGCAATCTGCTTGTGCACTTCGACCATGTCGACTTCTCGAACTGAAGCGATCAGCTGCTCCAACGATGCCGCTGGTAAAGCGCCAGGTTGAGAGAAGAGTAATACCCCATCACGAAACGCCATGATCGTTGGGATGGACTGAATACCGAGTGACCCACCCAATTGCTGCTCAGCTTCGGTATCAACCTTGGCAAATCGGATGTCGGGATGTGAATCGGATGCCTTTTCAAAAATTGGCCCAAACTTCTTGCACGGGCCACACCACTCTGCCCAAAAGTCAACAAACGTGATGCCATCACCCATGACAGTTTCTTCAAACGTGTCGAGTGTGAGATTGACTGTTGCCATAATTATCCTCTCGTGAGTCCTGGTGTTGCCTTGAGACCAGCAATCAATTCAGCCATTTCTGCTTTCGTGAGTTTTGCCTCAGGGTGTCTGCCAAATTGAGTGTAATAACTCGGCGGCATGAAGCCAGATGTGATCGCGATAACCGTATTCTTTGCGCCACGCTGACCTTTGTCGAACTCGGAATAATTCACTGCTTGGCGCCCTTCATCAACATGCGACTGCACGACCCACGAGATCGGCGCAACGCTCGCGTACGACGGATACTCAACCTCATTGGAATGACATCCGAAGCACGCTCGCACCATGAGTTCTCGAGTGCGCGGTGTTGCCCACAGGGGTTCTCCAGTAATTGGCGGATTGGAATGACTGCGACCGTACGGAATTGCCTGAATGACAACCATGGTCCCAAGGGTTGCTGCAAAAATCACAGAGAGTAAGCGCAAGTTGGTGAGCTTGGACACTGTGGATGTGCTCGTTCGTTGTGCTCGCACGATGTACCACACAGTTGGTGCAGCAACGAAGCCGATGATAACTACGAATCCAAATGGGGGCATTCCAATCAGCACGCTGAAACCAATGAACGCAATCGCCATGATCCCGACGACAACTGCAGTGAATTTAAACGTCTTCACTAGATCCCATGCCCAGTCGATGATGACACGAGTGAGCTTGGTTAATTTAGAAATTTTCATAGATTCACCATACGTGGACAAGGTATGACGAGACATCAATATTCGTCCAAGATTTGTCCAATTTTGTTCACGCATGACAAGTGACAGAAAATATCTGCCATAAATATTGGTCGCAATGTAACCTTACGAGATGAAAATTCTGGTCATTACCGCACATCCCGACGATGTCGATTTTGGTGCCGGCGGAACCGTTGCAACATGGATTGCCGAAGGTCACGAAGTGGTGTACTGCCTCGCCACCGATGGTCAGGCTGGCGGCTCTGACAACACCGTGGCGAGAGATGAAGTGGCCGCACTGCGCAGACGCGAACAAACTGCCGCAGCAAACATGTTGGGTGTAACCGAATTGCATTGGTTGGGTTTTCCCGATGGTGCAGTTGTTGCTGACCTCAACTTGCGTCGCGAAATCAGTGCGGTAATTCGTATTGTCAAACCTGATCGTGTGCTCACCCAATCAGGCGAGCGCAACTACAACCGTATTTACGCGAGCCACCCGGACCACTTGGCTACCGGCGAAGCCGCATTGTGTGCGGTGTATCCAGACGCACGAAACGAGTTTGCGTTTCCAGAACTTTTGAGCGAGCGTGGACTCGCACCTCACAGCGTTCCTGAAACCTGGATCATGGCCGGACCGAATCCGAAGCACTTCGTCGACACAACCGATGTGCTGGATAAAAAAATCGCTGCACTACTTTGCCACGCCAGTCAACACACAGACCCTGCCGGCCTGCCAGAGCGCATGCGCGGTTGGGGCGAACTGATTGCCGAAGCTGGTGGTTTGCCTAAAGGTCGAACTGCAGAAGCATTTTTGGTTGTTGATACGAAATAACTAGCGAGATAGCTAGCAAAAAATGTGCGCTATGGCGCGACGGTTGTTACTGCAGGTTCAAGAGTTGTTTCGGTTGGCACCGTATCGATCGGAATTGTTGTCTCTGGAGGCAACGTGGTGTCAACAACCGGCGGCAACGTATCAACCGGTATCGGTGCAACAGTGGTCGTTACAAAAACCCAACTTACATCGGGTATTCGTGAAGGTGGCTTAGGTGTTTGTGGTTGACCAAGCCAAAACCCAAACGAAATAATAAATACGACAATCGACACAAGTGTCGAGTTGCGCGGGCGGCGAAACTTCATCGTCCCTCACCCACTTCATTGACTTTAAATTCCACATACAAATCGCGAAGCTCTGCGGCGATACGGCGGCGCAACTCGCGCTCTACTTTCCACTGCTGTACAGGCAATGACCTGCCTGCGACTCGAACCTCTACGTTCTCAGACCCAAGGTCATCCACACCGGTAACACTCGGTACCTCGATGAGTAATGGTCCGATCTTTGGATCTGTACCTAACTGTGCGCACACAGTATCGATACGTGAAATGGCATCTTCGATGTCGCTCTCTCGCGGTAATGGCACGGTCACAAGTACGCGTGACCAGTCGCGCGACATGTTTACGTTGTGGCGCAAAACGCCGTTAGCAATGCTCACAAGGTCACCGTCAAATGTGCGCACCTTGGTTACCCGCAGCGTTACTTCCTCGACCCGACCCTCCACCCAGCCAACAGAAAGCAGTGGTCCTAAACGCACAACGTCACCAACACCAAATTGGCGCTCCGCAATTATGTACAAACCTGCAATAACGTCGCCCACCATTTGTTGTGCGCCAAAACCGAGACCAGCACCAGCGATTGAGCCCAGGAACACCAATGCTGAAGACGGCAGACTGAGGCGCAGTAACACCGAGGTAATGACAACAGCGATGACACAGAAATTGATGCCCCAACGAAGAGCGCCAAGCACTGCGGCGCGATGTGCACCAGTTGTCAATGTAGAAAGGTCGCTTGAGTCGAGTTTGTTGCGCGACTTAACCTGAATAATTTGCTGATCTGCGAGAAACGCAACTAGTCGCATCAACACATGACCACCAGAGATACTCATCAGTATGACTACTAAATCGGTGCGAAGCCAAGTGGCAATAGTGTCTTTGCCAGTGTTGGCTGCAAGTATCGCTATCGCATTCATCGCCCCAAGACTACGAGACTTTCACTCTGAGACTGTGGCAAGCAACAAGTGTGAACTACAGAGATACGGGTATGTCAACCACTGCGTCAACGCCGCCATTAGGTGACTCGCGAAGCTCGACTCGCATGCCACTCGCCTGAGCCAATTGCGCCACGATTGCCAAACCGAGCCCGCTACCTGTGCGCCGATTGGAATCAACATCGGCTCTCCAAAACCGATCAAATGCTCGTTCGCGTTGTTCTGGCGACATGCCACGACCCGAATCAGAGACCACAATCTCTACAGCATCGGCAAGTGCCAGAACAGTCAGCGTGATTTGCGATTTTGGTGGCGCAACCTCTAATGCATTGTCCATGTAATTATCGATGATCTCTCTAACCGCAAGTTGATTGGCGCTAATCATTAAGTCGTCGGGTGCTTGCACAAGAATTTCGACGTCTCGTTCGTCGGCAAGGTATTGCCATTCTTCGGCCCGGTCACGCACTATTTCGCACACATCAACGACTTGAGCTTCTAGAACTGCTCCTTCTGATCGGGCAAGATGCAACAGCTGTTCAGTGAGATGCGTCAATCGATCTGTTTCATTGAGGGCCTCGTCAATGTGTTCTCGAGCAACTGCAGGTTGAGTTTGTACAAGTTCGCTCGCCTGCTCAAGACGCAGTCTGAGTGCAGTAAGTGGCGTGCGCAGTTGATGCGATGCATCACCAGCGAATGAACGTTGCCTATCAATGAGACCACCAAGTCGAGATGCCATCGAGTTAAACGATCTTGCAAGTTGACGGGTTTCGCGAGGTCCGCTTTCGATTGCAGTCGTAGACAGATCCCCAGCCGCAAGTGCATCTGTTGCCGAACGCAACTCGCCAAGCGGTTGCGAAACAGTGCGGGCAAAAACAAGTGCAACTGCGATTGCCATTGCAATAGAAACGCCCGCTGCCAGCAACAAACTTTGCATCTGTTTTTGAATGTTTTTATCAAGCACGGTTTTTGGATATGTAATTCGCACTACACCAAGCACATCTGCTCCAGACAAAATCGGCACAGCAACATAAACCAACTCTCCACCGATGGTGTTGGAAAGTCGAGTACCCGACGATGGACTTCCCAAAAGAGCGGCGGAAATCTCGGGACGACTCACATAATCTGTTCCGATGACAAGTTTGTTGTCAGTGCTCGAAAGCAAATAGCCATTGCTATCGACAATCACGACTGTGCCCACCTTCAATTCGGAATATTCGTGAAGCACTTGGTCGATGTCGGTCTGCCGTGCTTGGTCGGCAAGTGCTGGCGAGATACGCCCGCCAATAGTGAATGCATCGCGTTCAATGGCAGTCACAACTCGATCACGCTCAATAGCAGTGAGATGAAGTCCGAGTGGCACATCGTGAGCAATAAGAACTAGTGCGACAAGACCGACCATAGCGATGATTAATCGTTTTCTCATTGCGGCGCCTCCAACCTAAAACCGACACTGCGAATCGCTTCAATCCACTTTGCATTGCCGAGTTTTTTTCGAATGGCCGCTACGTGCGCATCAAGAGTTTTTGTTGGGCCGTACCAGTTGGTGTCCCATACTGCTTCCATAATGTCATTGCGTCGATGAACAATGCCTGGTTGTGAAGCGAGGTAGGCAAGTAAATCAAATTCTTTGGCTGTGAGGTCGATGAGCTCTCCGTTCAACAGGATCCGGCGTGCGTCAGCATCAATGTGTAAGCCACCGATATCCACTATCTCTGTCGTGGTCGTCTCAAAACTTCCGTGTCGTCTAGTAACTGCACGAATGCGCGCAATTAATTCACGAAGTCCAAACGGTTTGGTTACATAATCATCTGCGCCGATCTCGAGTCCGAATACACGATCAATCTCTTCGTTGCGCGCAGTCAACATGATGATTGGGGTCTGATGCGATTGGCGAATTCGACGGCAGACCTCGAATCCATCAAAATCCGGTAATCCGACATCAAGCAAATAGATGTCAGGAACTTTTGCGGCAACCGCATCCGCACCGTTACTAACGCGCCGCACGGACATTCCAGCAGACGTCAAACCAGTTGCCAATGATGAAGCAATGGCATCATCATCTTCAACAATCAGAACGTCCACACCTCCATTGTCGCTCATTGGGAGACACAAGCAAGAAAAGGGCCAATTAATTGGATAAATCTTGGATAAGCCTTGTACCTCTGTTTTACCTACCAGCCGTAAGGTTTCACATATGAGATCTGGCTTCTTAACAACACTTTCAATGGTTGGCGTTCTTGCAGCAGGTAGTGCTGCCTTTGCAGTCAATACTTCAGTACTCAATCATGCGACGCAGAGTTCGGAAGCATCCCAAACCTTGCAGGCCGATGTTGTCGCTTTCGGCATCACCAACCAAACACCTTCTACTCTTGCTCCGACAAACGGCGCACCTGCATCAACTGCCGTTCAATCGCAATACAACATCGATGGCGCAGGAGTTGTCACGCTCGCCCAAGATGCAGCAGTCTTGACCACGGTTGTAGTGGAACCCACCAATGGTTTTACATATGAAACAAAAAGTGAGTCAGACTCTCGAGTCGAGGTTCGACTCACAAAAGATACGCAACAGTTGGTATTTCATGCAGAGCTGTTGAATGGTCGTATTATTACTTCGCTCACTTCACCTCGCACCCCACAAGTTGCATCACCAGCCGCACCCGGCACCATCACAGTGGGAGCGCCTGCTGGAGCCAATGCAGGTAGCGATGATGAAGGCGATGACGACGAAAGCGAAAGCCACGATGGACGTCGCACGCACAGCGAAGACGGTGAAGACGACGACTAATCGTCGTTTCTAAGAAGGTGTTTTGTTGCCCTTGCGGCGCTTGAGGTGCGTCCAGATAAATCGAGCTACAACGATAATGATGGCCGCAACAACCACGTATTGAATTGCGCTCATGTACTTGGTGACGCTTTCCCAGTTGTCTCCCAACATGGCGCCTGCGCCAATGAGAAAAATGTTCCACACCAGACTGCCGACGAACGTGCAAACAATGTATGGGAGCAGTTTCATCTTGCGGAAACCTGCAGGGATTGACACAACGGAACGGATTAATGGAACACAACGACCAATCAATACCGACACAACAGCGTTTCGATCAAACCATGCCTCTGCTCGAGTGAGTTCGTGCTCACTTACTCCGACAAATTTTCCGTACCGCACGATGAACGCTCGAAGGCGAACTGGACCAATCCAAGCTGCGATGCCGTACATGACCAGCGAGCCGATGACAGAGCCAATAGTTGCAACGACGATCATTAATACAACAGATTTATTGTCGCGTTGTGCAACGAAACCGGCATATGGCTGCACGACCTCGGAAGGAATAATTGGAATCACATTTTCTAAGCCGACGAGAAGTGCGACGCCTAGGTAGCCAATTTTTTCTATAACGCTTTCAATCCACGTAGCGAGACTGCTCAACATGACAATGCTCGCGGATTAACCGCGGCTGATTTCTTTGCGGCTCTTGAACTTGGAGGCACGGTAGTCCTTGTTCATCAGCGCGATCACATCGATCGAAATTTCTTTAGGGCATGCAGCAGAACATTCACCATGATTGGTGCATGAACCAAAGTGTTCATCCATCGTTTCGACCATTGCCTCGGCGCGCTTGTAACGCTCTGGTTGGCCTTGCGGCAAGCGGTTGAGGTGAGCAATCTTCGCGCCGGTAAACAAACTGGCTGCGCCGTTGGGGCACGCTGCGACACATGCACCACAACCAATGCACTGCGCAGAGTCCATAGCGGCATCAGCAACTGGTTTTGGAACCGCGATGAGGTTGCCGTCTGGGGCACCACCGGTAACGGCAGTGATATAGCCACCCGCTTCGATAATGCGATCGAGCGGTGAACGGTCAACCATTAAATCCTTAATGATTGGAAACGCTGCTGATCGCCAAGGCTCAACGACAATCGTGTCATTGCTCTTGAACGAACGCATGTGTAACTGACACGTGGTGGTCGCGCGCTGCGGCCCATGGGCAACACCGTTGATCATGAGTGAACAAGTACCGCAGATACCTTCACGGCAGTCATGGTCAAACACAACTGCTTCTTTGTTTTCGCTAATCAATTGTTCGTTCAGCACATCGAGCAGCTCGAGAAACGATGCCTCATCGCTGATCTCGGCAACTTCATGGGTCTCGAAACGACCTGCATCTTTAGGTCCGCTTTGGCGCCAAACTTTGAGGGTGAGATTCTTTAAGTGACTCACTTGTAACTCCTTGTTGCGAGGTGCGCATTTTCAAATACAAGTTCTTCAACATTGCGCTTCGGATTCATCGGGTCACCTGTCCACTCAAAGGCCGCGACATGGCAGAACTTCTCGTCATCGCGTTGGGCTTCGCCTTCTGGTGTTTGGTATTCGGAACGGAAGTGAGCGCCACAGCTTTCTTCACGTGAGAGAGCGTCTTGACACATCGCCATTCCCAACTGGAAGAAGTCGTCTACACGGCCAGCCTTTTCGAGTGTCTGGTTGGTTGTTTCACCTGTGCCTGTAACACGCAAGTCGGTTTGGAATTCGTTGTACAAAGCCGGCAAATCTGTCAGTGCTTCTTGCAAACCTTCTTTGGTTCGCTCCATGCCGCACTTATCCCAAATGATTTTGCCGAGTTCGCGATGGAACCAATCGGGTGAACGCTTGCCCTTGGTGTTGAGGTACCCGGCGAAACGATCTTTTGCTTGCTTTTCGGCTTCTTTGAATGCTGGGTGATCGATGCCCGGCATTGACTTGCCCAACAATGGTGCAAGACCGCTGCTGATTGTGGACGGCAACACGAAGTATCCGTCTGCAAGACCTTGCATCAGCGCCGACGCACCGAGACGGTTTGCACCGTGATCCGAGAAGTTGGCTTCTCCCGCTGCATACAAACCAGGAATGTTGGTCATCAACTCGTAGTCAACCCACAAGCCACCCATTGTGTAGTGAGTTGCTGGGTAAATGCGCATTGGTGTCTTGTACGGGTCTTCGCCGGCGATGCGCTCGTACATTTCGAACAAGTTGCCGTAACGCTCTTTGACGACGTCGAGGCCAAGTCGCTCGATGGCAGCAGCAAAGTCAAGGTTGACACCATTCTTTAATGGTCCGATGCCCTGACCTTTGTCGACAAGACGCTTTGCTGCACGAGACGAAATGTCACGAGGTGCCAAGTTGCCGTAGCTCGGATACAAACGCTCGAGGTAATAATCGCGCTCTGCTTCTGGAATTTGGTCTGCAGGACGATTGTCGGTTGGGCTCTTTGGCACCCAGACTCGACCATCGTTGCGCAACGACTCACTCATCAACGTGAGTTTTGATTGCGTTTCGTCGGCTTGCGGAATGCACGTTGGGTGAATTTGCGTGTAACAAGGGTTTGCAAACATTGCACCACGACGATGGGCGCGCCATGCCGCAGTGACGTTGCAATTCATTGCGTTTGTAGACAAGAAAAATACGTTGCCGTAACCACCGGTGGCGAGCACTACTGCATGCGCTGCATGTGACTGAATCTCGCCTGTCAACAAGTCGCGCACCACGATGCCGGCACAACGGCCATCCACAACAACAGTGTCAATCAATTCGGTGCGATTGAAAAGTCGAACGCCACCAAGACCGACTTGACGCGCCATCTGTTGGTATGCGCCGATAAGCAATTGCTGGCCGGTCTGGCCGCGTGCATAAAACGTGCGGCTTACTTGTGCGCCACCAAAACTACGGTTGTCGAGCAAGCCGCCATATTCGCGTGCGAAAGGCACACCCTGGGCAACCATTTGGTCGATGATGTCAACTGAAACTTGTGCCAAACGATGCACGTTGGCTTCGCGGGAGCGGAAGTCGCCGCCCTTAATCGTGTCGGTAAACAAACGATTAATGCTGTCACCATCACCCTGATAGTTCTTTGCAGCATTGATGCCACCCTGCGCAGCAATTGAGTGTGCTCGGCGTGGAGAATCGTGAAACGTGAATGCGTCAACCTGATAGCCGAGTTCGGCAAGTGTTGCGGCTGCCGATGCGCCAGCTAAGCCAGTGCCAACCACAATGATCTTGAACTTGCGCTTGTTGTTGGGGTTGACCAACTTGGCGTTCTGTTTGTAGTTGTCCCACTTCTCGGTGAGTGGACCAGCAGGAATCTTGGCGTCAAATGTGTATGTCATATCTATATTCCCCTATTTGACAATTCCGGCAATGACAGCGATCGGAAACGAAACGTTGCCAACAACAATGATTGTGGCAAACGCCGTGGCAAAACCGCGGCGCCAATTATTGAAGCGCGGATTATTCCAACCAAGCGACTGGAAGATGCTCCACGCTCCGTGAAACAAGTGAATGCCGAGTAAAATATTTGCAACAACATAAAACGCTGCGACTACGGGTCGATCAAGACTGCGCACCACGTTGTTGTAGACCTCACCAGTAACAAACTCTCCGTTAGTGCCTGTTGCATTGACAACACCCAATGTGAGATCAAGAATGTGCCACACCAAGTATGCGAGCACGATTATGCCGGTCCAGCGCATAGTGCGACTTGCAAACTTGGCAACTTGGTAATCGCGTGCACCTTGATATTTGACTGGACGAGCGTGTCGATTGAGCTTTGTCAGAGACCATGCTGCGTGAAGATGCAAGAACAACATTGAGATCAATCCGCCACGCAAGATCCACAACATCACGCCTTTTGGCACGATTGGATAGAGCAACTCTCTCAAAAACTCGGCGTAGTGATCGAGCGCGGTTGCACCCATGTACATCTTGAGGTTGCCGATCATGTGGAAGAGAACAAAACCCATCATCGCGATGCCCGAGATGGCCATTGCATACTTTTTGCCTACTGAAGTGGAATACAGATCGAGCAAGAACGGACGCTTTTTGCGAGCCTGCAAAGCAGTACCAGTAACTGGCGCTCTCCGTAGGGCCTCGGTATGAACAGTGGACGAAGTAACCATCGATGTCAGAATACTTGTGACCGCGACGGGCACAGGCATCCCCTCTTGATTTCACCATATATATAGTCGCAATCGGGGCGTGAACATTGTCTCAACCGGGCCGCACAGACCGTCCGAAGTATCGCCCAAATATGGGTATTTCGCATTCTCGGGCTCAGATTCTCTACACTTGCGAGGTACAAAACTGTGGCCCCCACCCTGGTGAGCACAGCAAAACCAAACGGAGAGATAACACGTGACGTCAATACTTGCAACCGAAGGCGGCTGGCAAACATTTACTTTGAAGGGCGGAGAATGGCTCATTCTTGGTCTTTCTGGAGCATCAGCCGTTTTGGCTTTGCTCGTTGGCTGGTACCTCATGATCAAGGTCCTTCAAGAAGACGAAGGCACCGACAAGATGAAAGAAATCGCCGGCGCGATTCAAGTTGGAGCATTGGCTTACTTGAAGCGTCAGTTCCGTACCATCGGCATGATTCTCGTGCCTGTTGGTGCAGTCGTATTCCTTACATCAGTCGCAATCGACAAACCACAAGGTGGATCTGCACTTTCGTTTGTTGAGTCTGGTTTGTATCGCACACTCGCGTTCATCCTTGGTTGTGTCGCTTCTGGTCTCACCGGTTACATCGGTATGACACTCGCAACTCGCGGCAACGTGCGCACAGCTGCTGCTGCGCGACGCGGTTCAATGAAGGATGCTTTGCAAGTTGCATTCCGCACCGGTGGCGTTGCAGGTATGTTCACTGTCGGTCTTGGTTTGCTTGGCGCAACTGTGATCATTGCATTGTTCCAAAACACATCATCAGCAATGTTGGTTGGCTTCGGTTTCGGTGGCTCACTCCTCGCATTGTTCCTCCGCGTTGGCGGCGGCATCTTCACCAAGGCTGCCGACGTAGGCGCCGACTTGGTAGGCAAAGTTGAAGCAGGAATTCCAGAAGACGACCCACGCAACCCAGCAACTATCGCCGACAACGTTGGTGACAACGTTGGTGACTGTGCAGGCATGGCAGCCGACTTGTTTGAAAGCTACGAAGTAACACTCGTTGCCTCAATCATCTTGGGTGTTGCTGCGTTTAATGCTGTTGGTCTCAACCCAGCACTTGGTTTGGTATTCCCACTCGCAGCGCGCGCCATTGGCGTCATCGCATCTATCGCTGGTGTATTTGCTGTGCGTGCAAAAGACGGAGAAACAAACGCACTCAAGCCAATCAACCGTGGCTTCCTCACAGCAGGAATTATCACTGTTATCGGTACG
This sequence comes from Actinomycetota bacterium, assembly GCA_009698745.1. Classification (GTDB taxonomy): domain Bacteria; phylum Actinomycetota; class Acidimicrobiia; order Acidimicrobiales; family Ilumatobacteraceae; genus UBA3006. The sequence continues at coordinate 1,042 of WLPO01000034.1, read as the reverse complement.
TTCTTCCTCTCGTTCTATTACGTCGGAAACCCTGACAAGGGCTCGATGCAGTTCGGCGAAAAAGAAGTCACGATGTCGAACATCGGTATGCGTTTGTTCGGTGCAGTTGTGGTTGGTTTGATCCTTGCTCAAGTATTGAGCCGTCTCACCGAATACTTCACTGGAACTGAATATGGTCCGGTGAAAGAAATTGCAGAATCAACCGAGACAGGCCCAGCAACAGTGGTGCTTGCAGGTACTGCGTCTGGTCTTGAGTCATCGGTGTACGCAATCTTGTGCATCGCAATCGCACTTGGTGCAACCATCTGGATGGGTGGCGGAAGCATTCAGTTCTCGCTCTATCTCGTGGCATTGTGCGGCATGGGAATGCTTGCAACAACTGGCGTCATCGTTTCGGAAGACACGTTTGGTCCTGTATCTGACAACGCCGCTGGCATTGCAGAAATGGCTGGCGAGTTGCACGGCGAGACCGGCAAGATCTTGGTCAGCCTTGACGCAGTGGGTAACACCACAAAGGCTGTAACAAAGGGCTTTGCGATTGGTTCGGCAGTAATTGCCGCAGTTGCATTGTTTGCCTCGTACATCGAGACAATCGCTGGCGAACTCAAGCTTGGTCTTGTGGGCGACGCAATCTTTAAAGCACCAGAAACACAGATCAACGTTTCGGACGTGAAGACGTTCATTGGTCTGCTCATCGGTGGATCAATTGCATTCATGTTCTCGGCACTCGCGATTCGTGCAGTTGGTCGCACAGCTGGTGTTGTTGTGCAAGAAGTGCGCAGCCAGTTTGCTGATGGCGGCATCATGGCCGGCACAAAGCAGCCTGACTACGGCCCAGTCATCGACATCTGCACCGCAGCGTCGTTGCGTGAGCTCACCACCCCAGCACTGCTCGCAGTCCTCACACCGGTCATCGTTGGTTTCGGTATCGGTTACGCAGCACTCGGCGCATTCTTGGCCGGCGTTATTCTCACTGGTCAGTTGATGGCCAACTACTTGAGCAACGCAGGTGGAGCATGGGACAACGCCAAGAAGTACATCG
>WLPO01000033.1 GCA_009698745.1 Actinomycetota bacterium | reverse complement strand
GAGTCGTGGAACAGCAACATGGCTGTGCAACGAGAACCCATCTATGACAGTGATGCAATCATCAGCGCCCTTGCGCGCATTGCCGACGAGAATATTCAGTGGCAAAAGTATTTTGTTGACAACAACATTGTGCCGCTCGACATCACCTACGAGCAACTGACTCGCGACATGGATTCAACGATTCGTCTGGTCATGAACCACATTGACTCTCCTATCGATACTGTGCCTGCCCCACAGACCAAAAAACAATCGGATGCAACATCCAAGGAATGGGCAGAACGCTTCGTGCTCGAGCACCCCGAACACGCCCACCGCGCGAACGTATCAAGTTTGTAAGATGACACAGTGGCTACCAAACAAGTTTCTGACATCTTTGATCCAACCGCTTGGCGCGAGGTTGAAGGTTTCTCATTTAATGACATCACGTACCACCGCGCACTAGCCCACGGCACAGTTCGCATTGCGTTCAATCGCCCAGAAGTGCGCAACGCATTTCGTCCAGCGACAGTTGACGAACTCTTTGTCGCTCTCGATCACGCACGTCAATCAACCGATGTTGGTTGCGTTTTATTGACCGGCAATGGACCATCATCCAAAGATGGTGGCTGGGCATTTTGCAGCGGAGGTGACCAACGCATTCGCGGCAAGGACGGCTACAAATACGCCGACGGCGACACCGCAAGCACCATTAACCAAGGTCGCACCGGTCGTCTACACATTCTTGAAGTACAACGCTTAATCAGATTCATGCCAAAGATTGTGATCTGCGTCGTTCCGGGTTGGGCTGCCGGCGGTGGTCACAGTTTGCACGTGGTGTCCGACCTCACATTGGCAAGTAAAGAGCATGCTCGCTTCAAACAAACCGATGCGGATGTCGCAAGCTTCGACGGCGGTTTTGGTTCGGCATATCTTGCGCGACAAGTTGGCCAAAAGTTTGCCAGAGAGATCTTTTTTCTAGGTCGTGAGTATTCCGCCGATGATGCGCAACGCATGGGCATGGTCAATGCCGTTGTAAATCACAATGAGCTTGAAGCAACTGCATTGCAGTGGGCAAAAGAAATCAACTCAAAGAGTCCAACTGCGCAGCGCATGCTCAAGTTTTCATTCAACTTAATTGACGATGGTCTTGTTGGCCAACAAGTGTTTGCCGGAGAAGCCACTCGGCTCGCATATATGACCGACGAAGCCGAAGAGGGACGTAATGCGTTTCTCGAGAAGCGCGACCCAAACTGGGACGCCTTCCCTTGGCAGTTCTAAATTAATTTCCAGTGATTATCGAAGTTGACGATGCGGCCGACGATCGGCTGAACGCATTTCGTTGGCGCGAACGCCAGCTCAATACCATCGCTCAACGCAAAGCCGCACTTGGATCCCACCCCGATTCATCTGGCATGTTCATCGCAGAGGGTGATCTCGTTGTTCGCCGTGCACTCGAAGCTGGCTGCAAACCCTCAGTGGTCTTGTGTGATCCAAAATGCGCACTCGAATTTGACGTCGATGTCTCGACGCAAGGCGGAATTACGTTGAGCGCCTCGGCCGATATCCGCCGCGAAGTCACTGGTCTTGGCGTTCCGCTGGACGCAATCGGTGTTTTTCATCGGCCCGCATTGCGAGACGCGCAATCCTTAATCGAATCATCTACTCGCCTCGTGATTCTTGACTGCATCGACAATCCCAGCAACGTTGGCGCCATTGCTCGCAGCGCCTGCGCGCTCGGATGGGATGCGATGCTGCTCGACACCACTTCATCTGATCCACTCACACGACGAGCACTGCGTGTCTCAATGGGCACAACCTTCAATCTTCCCTACGCCCGCATCACCGACATCTCGACCACGTTGAATCAACTTGCAGGTCGCGGCTTTGCTGTTGTTGGCATGGCACTGCAACACCATTCGAAGCCAGTTGTGCCGATGGCACAAGTCCTTCTCGATAGCTCACAACCCCGCGCACTTGTGCTCGGTTCTGAGCGCCAGGGTTTGAGCGATGCAGCGCTCGACGCGTGCACAATTCTGACCAACATCCCCATGGCGGTGGGAGTCGACTCGCTCAATGTTGCGTCGGCTACCGCAATTGCTTGCTACGCACTTAAATAGTTGCGCTAGGCGAATTGATCATGGCAGTCGATGCCATTGCCATGTATTCCGTCAGTTGCTGATGCACGGCATCATTCGGTGAGAGCTCATCAACCGCTGCCATCATGTGCACCATCCAACGATCTCGTTCGAGTTCACCGATCACAAACGGAAAATGCCTCTGCCGCAGCCTGGGATGGCCTCGCTCGTCGCTATACGTCGTCGGCCCACCCCAATACTGCTGCAGAAAAAGTGTGAGGCGTTCTTTGGCTCCACTCAAATCTGATTGCTCTGGATACAGCGGCAACAGCACTTCGTCGGTGGCAACGCCTTCATAGAATCGTTCAACTAGTCGATCAAAAAACTCTGAGCCACCGACTTCTTCGAAAAGACTCATGAACTAGAAAAACTCTGGTTCTTCCCAGCCCACAAAAATGTCTGGCACATCTGTGGTTACCTTTTCGGTAAATACGGCAGGTCGCTTTTGCAGAAAACTCAACACACCTTCACGAGTATCGGCAGAACGCCCGCGCTCTTGGATGCCACGAGAATCAACGCGGTGCGCTTCCATCGGATGCGACGCGCCAAGCATTCTCCACATCATCTGCCTGGCAAGCGCGACCGAAACTGGTGCAGCATTGTCCACGATTTCTTTCGCGATTCCACGAGCAACTTGTAGCAGTTCTGCCTGCGGATGAATACTGCGCACCAGACCACCGCGCAATGCTTCGTCGGCCAAAAAAACTCGCCCGGTCAATACCCATTCCTGAGCCTGAGAAATACCTACAAGGCGTGGCAAAAACCACGATGAGCACGCCTCGGGCACAATGCCGCGCCGAGTGAACACAAAGCCCATCTTTGCCGTATCGGCAGCGATGCGAATATCCATTGGCAACGTCATCGTCGCACCGATACCTACAGCCGCACCGTTTATCGCACCAATAATTGGTTTATTACACCTAAACATACGCAGAGTCACCATGCCGCCACCATCGCGACGAACAGATGTTGGGGTTTGTCCACTCAATTTGCCATCGCTAAATGTGTCTGCTCCGTGCGACAAGTCGGCACCTGCACAAAAAGCACGGCCGCTACCGGTAACGATCACTGCACGCACGTTGTCGTCAGCATCGATTTCGTCAAACACCTGCAATAACTCGTTCATCATTACGCCCGTGAATGCGTTCATGTTGTCTGGACGATGCAGTGTCACCGTGGCGATGTTGTCGCTCACCTCGTAAATAATTTCTGTGTACTTTGTGTTCGTCGACATCGCTCTAAACGTCCAGGAATCGTGAAGCCGCAATGGCCGATCCGACCGCACCAACAAGTGCTCCAATGGCGAGGATGATCAACATCACACCTGTCAAATACGAAGATGGAACAACAAGCGAACTGATTCCAGTGCCGGGCTTAAACCCTGCAACGCCATTTGTCCATGCGGAGTTCAGTACCCAAAGCCCGCCACAAGATGCAATGCCTCCGAGCAATCCATGCAATAGACCTTCAAGCATGAAAGGAACCCGGATAAACCAATTCGTTGCTCCGACCAATTTCATCACCTCTATTTCACGCCTGCGCGCGAACATCGCTGTGCGAATCGTGTTCCAAATCAGTCCTACCGCTACAACCAACAAAACAAGTGACATCACCAACGTCACGGTGCGCACAAAGCGCGACAGTGTGGAGATCACCTGAAATTCATCTTCGGCAAGTGCCACATCTTGCACACCTGGCAGCGATCGATACTGCTCGCTCAAACTGCGCACAAGTTCTGGGTCTTGGGTTATTGGAACAACCTTGAATTGTGACGGAATGTTGTCGGGGGTCAACAGACTTAAAGTGACAGGATCGCCAACAAAAATACGCTTTGCTTCCTCGTAACTTTGTGTCTTATCAAGATACTGCAACTTTTCGGCATCAATAATGGTTGGTGCAGACTTAATGGTTTGGTCAATGAGCGAGATTTGTTCTGGTGTTGCATCGCTACGCACAAACACAATCATCTCTACGTCACCGCGCCACTGCACAAGCAAATTGTCGAATGCGCGCTGAATCAAAAACGTTGTGCCAACCAACAACAGCGCAATGGCCGACGTAAGAATGGCTGCAACCGTAAGCGTGAGATTGCGCCTAAAGCTCGCCCACATTTCGCGAAATGCATATGCGATACGGGCGATCATTCGTACACCCCTCGTTCTTGGTCGCGCACGATGACACCTCGGTCAAGCTGAATAACTCGCTTACGCATTGCGTTGACTACGCGATGGTCGTGCGTTGCCATCACCACCGTGGTGCCGGTGCGATTGATTTCTTCCAACAGCGCCATGATGCCCTCGCCCGTGGCTGGGTCGAGGTTGCCGGTTGGCTCGTCGGCCAACATGATCAGCGGTCTATTAACAAACGCTCGAGCGATTGACACGCGTTGTTGTTCTCCACCCGAGAGTTGCTCCGGCAAACGATCTTCCTTGCCTGCAAGACCAACCAACTCGAGTACGACCGGCACTTGCCGATTGATGACGTGCCGAGGCTTGCCAATCACCTCGAGAGCAAACGCAACGTTTTCAAAAACGGTTTTGTTTGGCAACAACTTGTAATCCTGAAAAACGTTGCCCATGTTGCGGCGTAAGTACGGAACGCGCGACTCGGCCATTTGATTGACGTTTTGCCCAGCCACCCACACGTCGCCGCGCTCGGGCTGTTCTTGGCGGTTGATCAGTCGCAACAGCGTCGACTTGCCGGATCCGGATGGTCCAACCAAAAACACGAAGTCGCCTTTTGCGATATCGAAACTTGCATCTCGAACGGCCACCGTTTCGGTGCCGTACCTTTTGGTCACACTTTCCAAACGGATCATGGGGCCCCTTCCAGGCGACAAACTCTCAGTTTAGTTTATGAATCCGAGTTTGCGCGGCGCCACCTCAGATAGCCCTCCATAAAGAGATTCAGATCTCCATCGAGAACTCCCGCAATGTTTCCGCTTTCAATCTCGGTGCGCACATCTTTCACCATCTGATATGGCTGCATGACATACGAGCGAATCTGACTACCCCAGCCGATTGCCGATGGCTTGCCTGCAATTTTTTTCATTGCAGCATCACGCTCTTCTTCGATGCGCGAAGCAACCATTGTTTTCAGACGCTTCAATGCGCTTTCGCGGTTTTGCAATTGTGAACGTTCTTGTTGCGACGATGCGACGAGACCTGTTGGTTCGTGGATGAGTCGCACAGCAGACGATGTCTTATTGACATGCTGGCCACCGGCACCAGAAGCTCGAAACACTTCCATCCGAATATCGGTTTCGTTGATCTCAACATCTGCTTCTTCGAGGATTGGCCACACTTGCACACTGGCAAAACTTGTTTGGCGCCGACCTTGGTTGTCGAACGGACTGATTCGCACCAAACGATGCGTGCCACGTTCGGACGTAAGTAGCCCGTATGCGTATCGACCGCGCACCGTGAAGTCAGCCGACAAAATGCCTGCCTCTGTGCCAAGTGAGATGTCTCCGATTTCAATTGCAAAGTTGCTGCGTTCCGCCCACCGCGTGTACATGCGCAGAAGCATCTCGCTCCAGTCTTGAGCATCGACACCGCCGTCTTTAGCGTTGATCTGCACAATTGCGTCCATCTCATCGTGTACGCCGGTAAACAAGCTGCGCAACTCAAGCGCATCAAGCTTCGACCGCACGCCGCTGATGCCATTTTCAAGATCTGGTTCTTGGCTTGCATCGTCAATTTCGCGTGCCATTTCGTGCAGCACCTCTAGGTCATCAACCGATCCAGACAGCTGTACAAATTCGTCCAAATCTGCTTTGAGATTGACGTATTCGGTATTCACTTTTTTTGCATTGTCCTGGTCGTCCCATAAATCGGGTCGGGCAACATCAATCTCGAGAACTTTCATTCGCTCGCCGCCAGCTTCTACCTTGAGATAGACAAAAGCTTCACTGACACGTCGCCGAATTTCATTGAGGTCGTTGGAAAAATCGCGCATAGTGAATAGAAGTAAATTAGTTGCGCCCGTGGCACAACTTGTACTTCTTGCCCGAACCGCAAGGGCACACCGCATTGCGTGGCGTCGTCGACCAGTCATCGGCCGACTTAACAATCGTCTTCACGGCTGGCTCTGACTGCATCGGTACGCCAGTCTCGGCAGCAGCAATTGCTGCAAAACCACCGTCTGTCTCGGTATCGAAGGAGGATTCTTGAAGGTTGCTCACCTGCAGAACGGGCGACTCGTTTTTCACTACTTCAACGTGCATGACGTACTTGACAAAGTCTTGAGCGATGCCCTTCATCAGTGCACCAAACATCTCGAAGCCCTCACGTTGCCATTCGGTGAGCGGATCTTTTTGACCCATTGCTCGCAAGTTGATTCCCTCTTGTAGGTAATCCATCTCTTCGAGGTGTTCGCGCCAACGTTGATCGATAATGCGGAGCATGACTTGACGCTCGATCTCGCGCATAGTCGACTCACCCATTTCTGTTTCGCGAGCCGCATAGAACACCGACGCATCCGACATCACCAGGTCGTACATTTCGTCAGTGTCGGCACATTGCTCGAGACGGTGACTCGTCACTGTCGACGGCCAAAATGAAACGAGTTCGCGAGCTAAGCCGTCGAGATCCCATTCATCGGTTGCATCCGACACACAATGAGTGTCGATCAGCGAGTCGACAGCTTCGGCCAAATACTCCATTGCCGCAATTTTGAGATCGAGTCCTTCAAGAATCTGATCGCGACGCAGATAGATGATCTTGCGCTGTTCGTTCATTACTTCGTCGTACTTGAGAACGTTTTTGCGAATTTCGCCGTTGCGTTGCTCGACAGTTGTTTGAGCGCGCTCAATGGCCTTAGTTACCATCTTGGCTTCAATCGCTTCGTCATCTGGCAATGCACGACCCATGACCCAGCTCAATGCACCAGTTGCAAACAGGCGCATCAGTTCGTCATCAAGGCTGAGGTAAAAACGACTCTCGCCCGGATCACCCTGGCGACCAGAACGACCACGCAACTGATTGTCGATACGTCGCGACTCGTGACGCTCGGTGCCAAGCACATAGAGCCCCCCGACACTGCGCACTTTGTCACCCTCGATCTTGCACGAAGCCGTGAACTCCACCAACAAATCGGCGTAACGCTTTTGTGCTGCCGCGCGAGCCGCGCGATACTCATCGGGCATGTGTTCGAGCGGCATTGCCAACGCAAATTCGTCAATCAACGTGTCTGGATCAAAACCTTCTTGCAACACTTTGGCGCGAGCGAGTCCCTCTGGGTTGCCGCCGAGCATGATGTCAACACCGCGTCCAGCCATGTTGGTCGCGACAGTAACGCTGCCCATGCGGCCGGCCTGCGTGACGATTGAAGCTTCGCGTGTGTGTTGCTTGGCATTCAGCACTTCGTGTTTAATGCCGTGTTTTTCGAGTTCGCGCGAAAGTAGCTCGCTCTTCTCGACGCTGACAGTACCAACCAGCACTGGTTGACCCCTCTTGTGCTTCTCTTCAATGTCGGCTACAACGGTCTTGAATTTTGCCGCTTCGGTCTTGAAAATCAGGTCAGCCTGGTCGATACGCACCATCTCGCGATTGGTCGGGATGGGCACAACTTGCAACCCATAGGTATTCATTAACTCAGCCGCTTCTGTTTGTGCGGTACCTGTCATGCCCGAGAGCTTGTCGTACATGCGGAAATAGTTTTGCAATGTCACAGTCGCAAGTGTTTGGTTTTCTTCCTTGATCTTGACGCCCTCTTTGGCCTCCACCGCTTGGTGAATACCTTCGCTCCAACGGCGGCCTTCAAGAATTCGGCCCGTAAATTCGTCAACAATTTTTACTTCACCATCTTGGATGATGTAGTCCTTGTCGCGCTGATACAACACAGCAGCTTTGAGTGCTACTTGTAATTGGTGCACCAAGTTTTGCTGAATTTCGTCATAGAGGTTGGCAATACCAAGTTGCTGTTCTACTTTTTCGATACCAGCCTCGGTAGGAACTACAACGCGCTTGTCTTCTTCGACTTCGTAGTCAACGTCTCGCTTGAGTGACCTCACTATGGAAGCGAATTGGTAATACGACTTGGCGGCATCGGCGATGCGTCCAGAAATAATCAACGGAGTACGAGCTTCGTCAATCAAAATAGAGTCCACTTCGTCGACGATCGCGAAGTAATGACCGCGTTGAACTTTTTCTTGCTTGGTGCCAGCCATGTTGTCGCGCAAGTAATCAAAACCAAACTCGTTGTTTGTGCCGTAGGTGATGTCAGCCAAGTAATCGATGCGCTTCTCTTCTGCAGACGTTCGCACGCCAGGAATCACAAGTCCAACTTCGAGACCAAGCCAGCGATGAATACGACCCATCCATTCCGAGTCGCGTTGCGCAAGATAATCATTGGTGGTTACTAGGTGAACACCTTTGCCCGGCAATGCATTGAGATACGCAGGCAAAGTTGAGACGAGCGTCTTGCCTTCGCCTGTGCGCATTTCAGAAATCCAGCCAGCATGCAGTGCTGCCCCGCCCATCATCTGCACGTCGTAATGACGTTGGCCGATGACTCGCAATGAGGCTTCACGAACTACTGCAAATGCCTCGACCAATAAGTCATCCGTGTCTTCACCGCGCTCGATGCGGGAGCGAAACTCTGCTGTCTTGCCTTTGAGCGCCTGATCCGAAAGCGCATGAATCTCTGGCTCTTGTGCGTTGATATCAGGAATGATGTCGGCCAAAGCATTCACCTTTTTGCCCTCACCGGCACGGAGAATGCGATTGAGCAAGGCCATAAGACCCTGAATCCTACCTTCGGAGGTCGTGCCTGAGAGCGCTTGCAATCGCCACACAGGTCACTTCCCCAGCACCGGCACCGCGCAATGCGCTTGCCGCGCACCGCAGAGTTGTGCCCGTCGTGACCACATCATCGACCAGCATCACATGGCAGTTAACCCGCAGTTTGCGCGCAGAGTACACCGAGCCCAATAAACGCTGTTCACGTGGCGCACCGGTTTGAACATTGGAGGAGGTCTTAATTTAGAGTCGCCTACACGGCACACCGATCTCTCGAGCAAGTCGACGCGCCAATAATTCGGATTGATCGTGGCCACGTCGACGAATTCGCGCAGTACTGGTCGGTGCCCAGGTCACCACGTCAAATTTGGATGAGTTACTCGGCACCCGTAGATCTATTCGTTGCGCTAATAACTCTGCCAGCACTGTCGCAACACGTCGGTGATTTCGGTACTTGAGATTCAAAATTAATCGACGAGCAATTCCTTCGTACACAACAGCGACTATTGCTACATCGCACGCGGGCTGCGCCATGGCAAAGAGCCGTGTTCGGCACTTCGCGCACAGCACCCGGGCTTGACAGCCACACGACTCGCACCGTAATTGGAACAACATTGTTACCTCGGCAGCATTAGTCTTTGCGCGTGGCAAATTATTTTATTGAACCGCTCAAAGATCGTCCGATTGAACGACTGACCAGATGTGTGTTTGGGCTTTCGCTTTTCGGAACCGGAATCGGTATGCAAAAAGCCGGCAATCTTGGATTACCACCGTGGGACGTATTTCATGACGGCGTAAGCAATATCATCGGCCTACCTTTTGGCACAACCATCGTGCTCACCAGCGCGTTCGTGATGTTGCTCTGGATTCCGCTTCGCCAAGCACCAGGGCTCGGCACCATTCTGAACGCAATTGAGGTTGGCGTTGCAGCCGGGATTTTTCTTTCCATCGTTCCTGAAGCACATGCAATGCCGTTACGAATATTTCTGATGCTTGGCGGAATTGTGGTGACCGGTATCGGGTCTGGTTTTTACATCGGCGCAGGTCTTGGCCCCGGACCGCGCGATGGCTTAATGGTTGGTCTTGCAAAACGCGGCATCAATATCGGCAAAGCGCGAACGGGCGTAGAGATTGCAGTGTTGCTTGCTGGCGTTGCATTGGGCGGCTCGATCGGAATCGGCACGATTGCTTTTGCAGTGCTGATCGGACCAATAGTCGCGAAAACTCTTCCGCTTCTACAGATCCGATCTGCAAAATAAACTGCTGTTGTATTTCAGCTCACTAGTAGCGATAGTTCTCTGACTTGAACGGACCGTTGTGAGGAATGCCCAAATAGTCAGATTGCTCATCTGAGAGTTTTGTCAACACTGCTCCGAGCGCACCCAAGTGCAACGTGGCCACTTTCTCGTCGAGCGCCTTTGGCAATACGTAAACACCAAGTGGATACTTGTCCGTGTGGTTAAACAATTCCATCTGAGCAATGACTTGGTTTGTGAACGAGCAACTCATCACGAAGCTTGGGTGTCCTGTTGCGCAACCCAAGTTGACAAGTCGTCCTTCTGCCAACACGATCACTGCATGTCCGTCTTTAAACGTCCACAAGTCAGTGCCTGCCTTTAGTTCGTCGCGAGTTGCTCCGCTGCGAGCAAGACCCGCCATGTCAATTTCGTTGTCGAAGTGGCCGATATTGCACACAATTGCGTTGTGCTTCATCCTTGCCATGTGATCAACAGTCACGATTGCTTCGTTGCCCGTTGCAGTTACAAACACGTCTGCGGTTGAAACGAGAGCCTCAAGAGTGTTGACTTCGTAGCCTTCCATCGCTGCTTGCAATGCATTGATCGGGTCGATCTCTGTCACTACAACACGAGCACCTTGGCCGCGCAAGCTTTGCGCACAACCCTTGCCCACGTCGCCATAACCACAGACCACAGCCAACTTGCCTGCCAACATCACATCAGTTGCGCGGTTGATTGCGTCAATCAATGAGTGACGACATCCGTACAAGTTGTCAAACTTCGATTTGGTGACGCTGTCGTTGACGTTGATTGCAGGAAAGAGCAACTCGCCCTTTTCGGCCATTTTGTAGAGACGCTTCACACCGGTTGTCGTTTCTTCGGTGACACCCTTGATGCCTTTTGCCATCTTGGTCCACTTGTTTGGCTCGGTCTTAAGCGAACGATTCAATAGTCCGAGCACAATTGCCAACTCTGGGTTTGAAGCAGTTGTTGGGTCTGGAACAGCACCGGCTGCTTCGTACTCAACACCCTTGTGCATCAGCATGGTCGCATCGCCACCGTCGTCCAAAATCATGTTCGGTCCGTCACCGTCTGGCCACGTCATCATCTGGTCAGTTGCCCACCAGTATTCCTCAAGCGTCTCGCCCTTCCAGGCAAACACGGGCACACCATTTGGCTCTTCAACTGAACCGTTTGGTCCAACCGCAACTGCTGCAGCTGCGTGATCTTGCGTCGAAAAAATATTGCAACTGGCCCAACGCACTTCTGCGCCGAGTTCGGTAAGGGTTTCGATCAACACTGCAGTCTGAATTGTCATGTGCAGCGAACCAGAAATGCGTGCGCCTTTGAGCGGCTTCGTTTTGCCATACTCTTTGCGCAACGCGCGAAGGCCTGGCATTTCGTGTTCGGCTAGGTGAATCTCTTTGCGACCAAATGGCGCGAGGGACAGATCGGCGACGCGAAAATCACGACGTTGAGCAAATGAAGTCATACGGTTTCCTTTGTTGTAAGTACATGTACGAATACATGTACATGAATGGAGGTCGATGAGCCCTGGCCAGCTGGCACGGGATTAGTTTGGCCCATCTAGAACTTTCATCCTAGACGAAAACAGTGATCTGGTTAAGTCAAACGACTTGCGTTAGCCAAACGTTGGGGCAATGCGCTCTTGGGTAATGCGTTGCGAGAGACCTTCATGCTCGACCGCGTCAACACTGGTTGCCTCGTCAATCAACATCACGGGAATGCCCTCGACAATGTTGTATTTGCGTTGCAGCCGTGGGTTATACAAAAACCCTTCGGACTCAAAGTAAAACAGCGGGCCTTTGTCTTGCGGGCAAGCCAAGATCTGGAGCAACTTTGCATCGAGTGACATAACGCTCATTGTACAGTCGCTCGGCTAGGCAGTGATGCTGGCGAGCAACTCAACCACATGATTGTCGCATTCATCGCGAGTAGATGCCTCAAGATTGAGTCGCAGCAGTGGCTCGGTATTTGACGCGCGCACATTGAACCACCACGAGCCACAATCAACGGTGAGTCCATCTACTCGATCCTGCGAATACGACGAATAGTCGAGTGCAATTCGCTCAATGACAGCATTAATGTCTTTGACGGTTGTGTTGATCTCTCCGCTTGACGCATAACGCTCGAGCGGCTCACGCATTTGCGAAAGCGACTTGCCGGTGTGGCACATCTCGCCCAACACACCCATCGTTGCAATCAATCCGCTGTCGGCACGATAATTGTCGGCGAAGTAATAGTGACCTGAGTGCTCGCCTGCAAACACCGCACCTGTTTCAGCCATGATCTGCTTCATGAAGCTATGGCCATTTTTGGTTCGAATCCCTGTTCCACCAAGTTCGGCGATCACTTCTGGAACAGCGCGTGAACATATGAGGTTGTACAAAATGGTTGCACCAGGATTCGTGCGCAAGAATCGTGACGCCAAGAGCGCAGTCGTCGTGCTTCCCGACATGCCTCGACCTTTTTCGTCCACCACAAATACTCTGTCGGCATCACCGTCGAATGCGAGACCGACGTCGAACCCACCAGCCAGCACTCGTGCTTGCAAGTCGCGCTGGTTTGCAGGTTGTAGCGGATCGGCGGGATGGTTAGGAAATGTTCCGTCCAATTCGCCATACATCACTTCAAGTTCGAATGCGCTCAACCGCTCAAAAACTGCTGGCACGACTAAACCGCCCATTCCATTTGCGGTATCGGCGACGATTTTGAGCGGACGCAAGGAGTCTGCCTGAATGAATTTGACGACATGATCTACGAACTCGGAAAGCAAGTTGATGTGACTGAGTGTCCCGGCCTTGGCTGCAGGTGTTGGCTCTTTGCCATCCAAAACCGCAGTTGCAATCTCGAGCATGTCGCGTAAGCCATTGTCGATGCCAATTGAACGTGCGCCAGAAAGACAGCACTTGATGCCGTTGTACTGGGCAGGGTTGTGTGATGCGGTAAACATTGCACCCGGCATGTTGAATTTGCCCGATGCGTAGTACAGCAAGTCGCTTGACGAGAGACCAACGTTGGTGACATCTACTCCGTGTGCAAGAGCTCCACGTTGAAATGCATCTACAAGCTCTGGGCCGCTTGGTCGCATGTCATGCGCAACGACGATGGCGCTGGCATTTGTAAATTTGGCGAAGGCCACACCGAATGCGTAGGCAGCCGAAGCGTCCAACTGCTCTGGAACAATTCCTCGAATGTCGTAAGCCTTAACAATTGCGTTGAGATCTGGCACGAGTTGAAAGGCTACTGAAATTCTCTTCTCATTTGGCGCCGCCTGCGCATAAGCAAGCCAATACCGATGAATGTCAATAGGTACGCCATGTAATCGCGCAACGTCGAGCCGTAATGCAACTTGACATTGTTGCTCGTGGGAATCACCACCATCATGTTCGGTGCAACGCGGAACGGACCCTTCGCGCCATCAACTTTCCAATTTGGAAAATAACTCACACGTACCAGTATCGGCACACCAATTTTGTCAACGCTAAATGACACATCACTCTGACCCTGCACAACATTGCTCACCACCACCGGAGGCAATGCAACGGGTTCTATGGCTTGACCCGGAGTCACAATGTCTACCCGCCTACCAGGTGCACCAGGCTCACCTGTCCGACGAGTGAGATCAATTTTGGCGTCGATGTGTTGCCACTCACGTGGACCAGCATCAGCCGGCAGTGCCGCCCATTCGTCAGCCTGTTGAAACCAACTCGTGCCAATCTCGAGCCAACGCTCTCGTGGGTCTCCGCTTGCCATCGAAACAACGACAGGTTGCACTTTGAGAGGAACTACCAAATCACTTTCGCTGACACGGAAAATAACCCACGGTCCAGACTGCGCAACTTTGACAAGACCTGGTTGCGCCGATGCCGCCGCGACTGCCTCTGGCGTAAATCCCATAAAGTATTTGACACCAAGCGCACGCATGTAGGCAACGCCCTTTGCCGCATCGTTATTGTCGTACCGCAACTCGCGCACCGGGTTACTGCTCTGCTTCGACATCGCCGCTGCAGTGATGAAGTGATACGGGGTTGTGCCCGCAGCCTCAAAAAACAAACCTTCCAT
>WLPO01000032.1 GCA_009698745.1 Actinomycetota bacterium | reverse complement strand
TGCGTTGGTGGCGCTATCGAGAGCACCTGGGGTGGCTGGGTCGGGAATTTGCTTGACGCATACGACGATATTCATGCCTCCATTGTTACCGATGCGTAAGGCTTTTACCCAACCCGAAGCCATGGAATATGTGACTGTGACACGGGTTACCAGTAGCGGGCGGTAAAATTTCTCCCTTGCGTATTTTGCTCATAGTCAACTCGTTTGCCTCGTCGGTAACGCCCCGAAACACGGTGCTCGTGCACCAGCACCTGGCCAAGAACCACGATGTGCAGGTGGTCGAAACCAACGAGCGCGGTCATGCCACCCGCTTTGCCCAGGACGCCGCGGCTCGAGGACTCGACTGCGTTGTCGCCTTTGGTGGCGATGGCACGCTCAACGAAGTTGCCACAGGCTTGGCTGGCAGCGACACAGCCCTCGCGATGCTGCCGGGCGGATCGACCAATGTGTTTGTGCGCTCGCTAGGCATCGCGAACGAACCGATGGTTGCACTCACTCAACTCACTCTGGGTATGGAGCGCAATGAGATCGAGCGCGTCAGCCTTGGTCGCGCAAACGGTCGCTACTTCTGTTTTCACACTGGAGTCGGTTACGACGCGGCAGTTGTTGAGCAGGTTGAGCGCAGGTCATCACTCAAGCGCCTTGTCGGTCAGCCATTGTTTGCGTACGCCGCGATGCAGGCGTGGTTTGTTTCGTACAACCGCAAGTACCCGCACTTCACGCTCGACATTGACGGACGACATATTCCAAACGCATTTTTCACTGTGGTACTCAACACCAACCCATACACCTACGTTGGCAAGCACGCCATCAACTTGGCGCCAGCCGCAGCACTCGAGAAAAAACTGACCGTCGTTACTTTCCGAAAAATGACTACGCCGCTCATTCTCAAGACGTTGTACAGCGCAATGCGAGGCGACGGAGTGCACGCTTCTTCAGGTGTTGACGTGGCAACCGATGTTGAAAAAGTTTCGTTGAGTTTCCCTGCGCCATTTCCGTACCAACTCGATGGCGACTATTTGGGCGAAACAACCTCACTCGAGATTGAGCACTGCCCTGCTGCATTGTTGCTGGTGCGACCAACTATTGATTTCTAGCGATTACTTCAAGCGCAACATCGGGCTTGTTGGTGCACAAGCCATCAATACCCCAATCAAGTAACTCGGCCATTCGCACAGGATTATCAATCGTCCATGTGTTGACGCTCAGACCATGTTGATGCATCGTGTCGATCACATGTTGGGTAAGTGTTTTGACGTTTGGATGTAGAGCACTATGTCCGCTTGCTCGCAGATCTGAAGCCACGTTCTCGGCTTGCGCATCATCAACTGTCGTGGTGAGCCATGCCGTCGGCAACTCTGGCCACAACGTATGCACAGCGTCGATTGTTTCTCGCCTAAATGACGAGATCAGCCACTGATTTGGTGCACCACGACCGCGCAACATCGCAACCGTCTTGGCCGCAAGCATTTCTGTCGCGTCAAAGTCGGGCTCAGTCTCATCGTTTTTGATTTCAATATTGACCCACATGCCTTCGCACGCATCTAACGCTTCTTCGAGCGTGCATATGTGGCTTGGCAACTCGTCGTAATTAAGCAAGTTGATTTGACGACTGTCGCTCAGCACTGGATTGTGATGCACAATCATCTCGCCGCTCTTACATAAACGAACATCTAGCTCGACTGCGTGCGCACCAAACTCTTTTGCACGGTGAAATGCCAACAATGTATTTTCGACTTCGACCGCGGATGCTCCGCGATGCGCAAGAACTTGAGGCGCTCCTAACGAGTCATAGGGCTTCCAATAATTACCCACCACGACGGCAGGGTACAGCCACTAATCCAAAATGCAAGTACAAATAAAAATAAAAAAATAATTGCCAAGACTCTTGAAATTGCCCTCTGCCCTGCCTATCGTGACACCGTCTTACTGGCCTACTCAACGAAATCACAGGTGATCAACTTGTCAATACTTGCTACCAGTCTTGCTCTCGGATCTGCTGATTACTCGTGGCGAAACGAAGCGCTTTGTCGAGACACCGACCCAGAATTGTTCTTCCCAATTGGCACAACTGGCCAAGCCCTCTTGCAGATCAGCGAAGCAAAAAATGTTTGCTGCGAATGCACCGTCAAGCGCGAGTGCCTCGAGTTTGCAATAGAGACCAATCAAGATTGTGGCATCTGGGGTGGTTTATCGGAAGACGAGCGTCGCGATGTTCGACGCAAAATGGCTGCAGAGCGTCGCGCAGCCCGCGCAACCGCCTAACCCACTCAGGCAGTTTGTAGATCTAGCTTCTTGCCAAAACTGGCAGGCGTAGTTCAACTACCGTTCCCTGGCCGTCTTTGGTCATCGCAACACCACTCGACGCACCGTCGGCTTGAGTCGCTTGTCGCATCTCGATAGTGCCAGCGAGTTCTGTTGTTACGAGTGTGCGGACGATTGAAAGCCCGAGCCCGGTTGCCTTGGCAAAGTCGAAATCTGGGCTGAGCGCGATGCCGTTGTTGACAACTTGAATCTGCAATTCGTCTTCATCGTGTGAAAGAACAACCATCACTGCACCGCCAGCACTGCCCTCTGGGAAACCATGATCAACTGCGTTCTGCAACAACTCAAGAATCACAACCGACAACGGTGTTGCGATAGTTGCTGGTAGTCGCCCACCGTCGCCTTTCGCTTGAAACGTGACCGGGCGATCTGCAGACTGCAAACCTTCTTCCACTAGTCGCATCAGTGGTCGAACGATTTCGATAAACGAGATGTCCTCGCCTGGCTCGCGAGAAAGCGTCTCGTGCACAAGGGCTATCGTGCGAATGCGTCGAACCGACTCGGCAACCGCCTCTTTGGCTTCTGGGGATGTGAGTCGACGACCTTGCAGGCGCAGCAGAGACGAAATAGTTTGCAAGTTGTTCTTTACACGGTGGTGAATTTCACGGATCGTTGCATCCTTGGTGAGTAACAACCGGTCGCGACGACGCAGTTCGGAAACGTCGCGCAGCAACAACACGCCCCCAGTCACTTCAACGTCATCATTTGCTTGTCGCAACATGGGAATACTGCGCGTAAGCAGTGTCACCTCTGTGGTCTGCTCGATCTCTTCAATCACTGGCTCTTTGCGTTCATACGCGTTTCGCGCTGCGGTTTCTGCAACTCCAAGTTCTGCGAGTGTTTGTCCGATCGCATTGGCGCTCACTCCAACTCGATGCAATGCAGAAACTGCGTTTGGTGATGCGTAACGCACTCTCGTTGCGGCATCCAACACAATCACTCCGTCACCCACTCGCGGTGCAACACTCGCGTCAGCCACTCTGCCTTCAAATGGAAACAAACCTTGTGCAACCATCTCTGCAAACTTCGAGAAGATGTCGGCATAGGTAGTTTCGAGTTGCCCGGGTCGACGTGCATTGTCGACGACCCACTCGCGCGACAACACTGCGATAATGCGTCCTTCGTACCGAACCGGAATTGCCAGCATGTTTGCCGTGCCATTGATGGCCTGCACAAAAATCTCGCCCTGCACTGTTGAGTCTGATTTGATGCACTTGTCGAGCAATATTCGCTCGGTGTCACTCGCCCACGTATCTACATAGTCAGAGTGATACAAAGTTTGTCCAGTTGCCGCACGCACCTGGGCACTGATGATCCAGCGTTCTTTGCCAACTGGCAAATAGAGCAACATGTCAGCAAAACAAAAGTCGGCCAGCATTCCCCATTCGGAAACCAGCGCCGCAAGATGCTCGACAGCGCCTTGCTCGAGCTCGGTGTGTTCGTGGGCTAGTTCAATCAGGGTTGGCATAGGACAGTCTTATTCTGTCTCACTTCGGTCTATCGAAGTTGTCAGCTACCGAAACCCATTTTGCGCGCGCCCTCAGGAGCGCCAAATTCGACATACGCGATCTTGCTTGCAGCCACCATGATTTCGCGACCGCGACTGTCTACAGCAGTCAGCGTCTCGGTCTTGCCAGCAAGCGCAGCTTCAGAAGCAGCCTTGAACTTGGCCTGTGCCTTTTCGTCATCAATCTCAAGAGTGATTTCACGTACTGACTGAATGATGCCGATGCGAATTTCCATAAGAGTAAGTCTAATTCACTTTCAGTGCTGCACTGAAAATCTTCTTTGGTTTCATGTCCTCTGCGATGTACTTAGCGATTGCAAAGAACGCCTTTCCGACTTCGCTGTCTGGAGCCACGGCAGCAATTGGATGACCATCATCGCCGCCTTCTCGCAACGCATTCAACAGCGGAATCTGAGCAAGCAGCGGAACATTCAGTTCGTCGGCCAAGATTTGCCCGCCGCCTTTGCCGAAGAGTTCGTAGCGCTTGCCGTCGTCGCCTGTAAACCACGACATGTTCTCGATAATGCCGCGCACTGGCAAATTCACTTTGACCGCCATTGCTGCCGACAGACGAGCAACTTTTTGTGCGGCTTCTTGTGGCGTTGTGACCACGAGTACTTCTGCTCGCGGCAAGTATTGGCTCAGGCTCAATGCGATGTCGCCAGTGCCCGGTGGCATGTCAATAAACAAGAAGTCTGGTTCGTCCCAATACACGTCTGTCAAAAACTGCTCAAGTGCTTTGTGCAACATTGGTCCGCGCCACACAACCGCCTGGCCTTCGGGAACAAAATAACCAATAGAGATGCAACGCACGCCCCAAGCCTCTGGAGGAAGCAACATGTTGTCGATCACTACTGGATCGCGATCGGTGCCGAGCATGCGCGGGATTGAGTAACCATAAATATCGGCATCGACAATGCCAACTTTGTATCCGAGTGCGGCCATCGCAACAGCGATGTTTGTTGTGACGCTGCTCTTACCAACACCGCCCTTGCCCGAGCTGATCAAAATTGGTCGAGTCTTTGAGCCTGGCTGTGCAAACGAAATTGTGCGACCTTCTGCGTGGCCTTGAGCCGGAGCAGAGCCTGCGGTTGCACCAGGGTTTCCATTGAGCATCTGACGTACTGCTGCTCGCTCGTCATCGTTCATCACACCAAAGTTGAGATTGACATCATTGACACCATCAAGCGCGCGTAACGCTGTGTTGACACGGGTCTGAATCTCGTTGCGCAATGGGCAACCGGCAATGGTGAGTACCACGGTTAGCCCTACCGTGCCTTTTTTGTCGATCACGACATCGCGCACCATGCCCAAGTCAACAATGGAACGATGCAGCTCTGGGTCCTGTACAGGGCGCAAAGCGTCGATCAGTTGGTCAATTGATGGGGATTGGTCAGCGGAAGACATGGTTGAAATTGGACTCCAATTATTGGTGCAACATAATTTGCACTACGGCCATAGGTACAATACCTGTGTGCCAAGCAAATCGGCTAATCACACGTCGGGTTCGTTTACTGCGACCGTGTCGGCGATCACATCTGCTTTTGGTGACCCAACGCGTCGCGCCGTTTACCTTTTTGCACGCGACTACGAAACAGGCGTAACAGCAGCCCAAGTTGCCACCAAGTTTGACGTGCACCCAAACGTGGCGAGACACCACCTCGACAAGCTTGCTGCTGGCGGATATCTCGAAGTTGCAGTTGATCGTGTTGAAGGCGGCGGCGCTGGTCGCCCATCGAAGCGCTACCGCATTGTTGGCGACGGAGCCGAGTTTACGTTTCCGGTGCGCAGCGAAGATCTAGTTCTTTCACTCTTGGGCAAAGCACTCGCGTTGCTGCCAACCAAAGATGCAGAGATCATGGCCGAACAAGTTGGTCAGCAATATGGCGCTGCAATGGCAGCAGGTTTTAAAGGCGACGACATTTCTGCCGGGCACCGCTCATTGCGCTCGGCATTGCAGGCTGTAGCCGATGCACTCACCGCGCATGGTTTTGCTGCTCACACCGATCAACGCAACAATCAATTGCGCATTGTCAACAACCACTGCCCCTTCGGTGATGTAGCCATTGAGCACCCAGTTATTTGCGCAGTCGATCGTGGAATGGTCAAGGGAATGCTCACCGCAATTTACGGTGACACTTCGCCAGAGTTGTCTGCATCGCTCCCACAGGGCGACACGTTTTGCGCAACGACTATCTAGTTTTAGTCGCCCCAAAAACGCTGTTCTAAAAACGGATCTCCGTACATGTTGTACCCGTTTTGTTCCCAGAACCCCGGTGCGTCTGTTGCGCGCAGTTCAAGGCCGCGCAACCACTTCGGTGATTTCCAAAAATACAAATGAGGCACGAGCAACCGAACCGGCCCGCCATGAATTGGTTCGATCTCTTCGCCTTCGTACTCATATACAACGAGTGATTCGTCGAGCAGCACGTCGCCAAGTGGCAGGTTGGCCGTGTAGCCGTGTTCGGCATGACCCATGATGTACGCAGCGCCTGCTTGCATTCCAGCGCGCTCAAACAAGTCGCGCACTCGCACACCCTTCCATGTGGTGTCAAACTTTGACCACTTGGTCACGCAGTGAATATCGGTCAGCAGTGTCACAGCAGGCATACTTTTCAATTCATCCAAATTGATCGTGAATGGCTTGTCAACCAATCCAAATATTTTGAGATCCCATTGACCTGGCTCATATGTCGGCACATCACCAACGTGCAGAACCGGAAATCGCTCGGTTAAATACTGCCCAGGTGGCAAACGGGCGTCATCAATACCCTTATTTGCAAGTTGCTCTCGGTTGCGATCAAAAAAGCCCATTTGTTTGTCTCTCCTGCATCAAGTCTGCCTCATTACATCGCTAGATTGACGGCGCATGCCACTCTTTTTAGTACGACACGCCAAAGCTGGCAAGCGCAGCAAGTGGCTTGAAGACCCCGCCAATGTTGACGACCGAAAACGCCCGCTGGACAATAAAGGAATACTGCAAGCAGTTGCACTCGCAGATCGGCTGGCCGACTTTGCACCACCACAGCTTTTGTCGAGCCCATACATTCGCTGCGTGCAGACCCTCGAACCGCTCGGAGCAACTCTTGCGATTTCGGTGACAGCCGACGAACGCCTGGCAGAAGACAATTCATTTGAGCCGATACTCGAACTGCTTGAGGATTGTCCTGACAACTCAGTGCTCTGCAGTCACGGCGACATGATTCCTATGGTTGTTGAAGCTCTCGAGCGCCGCGGAATGGCGGTTACAGGTATGCGCGACTCGCGCAAGGCTTCAGTGTGGGTGCTCGAGCGCCAAAACGGTGTCATCGCGCGTGGCCATGCATGGCCGCCACCAACTATTGATTAAGAGCGGTCTCTACTTCGGCTCGAATTGAATCGACAAACCCCATCACTTCTGCTGGTGGATTCATTGCCGCGCAAATATCGAGTTGCTCCTTGGCACCTGCAGCATCTCCTGCAAGACGAAACTTCACTATGCCAAGAAAGCAATGTGCATCGGGATAATCGGGCTCTACTTCTATTGCATGATCTAGCCCCTGAGTTGCTGCGGCAAGAGCAAGCACTTTCATATCGTCTGGCGCTTCGCGCGCAACAAGTGCAATCAGCCATGATCGATATGTCAAGGCCTCAACATGATCTGGATTGAGAGCCAAAACTTTTGTGTACAAATCAATTGCGGTCTTTGGTTCAGAAAAATTCAGTGAACGTGCTTGGGACAACATCGATGCAGTTGAGTCTTCGATCCCTCCACTAATAGTTTGGCCAGGCAATCGTTGACCCGACTGTTGCGCAACAAACCACCCGGCCGCACTTGCAATAAGTGCAACTGAAACAACAACGCTCAGTATGCGCTTCAGCGATGCGCGAGGACGAGTCTCTCGAGCATCAACTCCAGCATCTAAAACCTTGATGATCTGAGCGGCGCGGTTTACGTAACCGTTTTTAAGAACTCGATAATCTTCGTCATCAATATCGCCTGCTGCATGTTCGCGCTCGAGATCGACCAATGATTCAAGTAAAAACCTGCGCTCCTCTTCCAGGCTCACTTGCTCGTCTGGATCAATCACGAACCTGATCCAGTCAAATCCTTGGAAGCCAAAGCGGCGTCTACCAATGCACTATCTTCAGCGCTTGCCGCCCCGTCGTCGGTAGTGCGCCACTTTCTAAACGCGATGCCAAGAGCGGCAACGCCTGCAATTAATGCAGCAATTGGTAATGCCCATACCAGCGAATCGACTCCGCTCGAGCGAGGCACAAGCAACACCTGACCACCAAATCGCTGTTCGATGTAGGCAATCGTTTCATCGTCAGTGCGCAGGCCGCTGCCAACTTGTCGCGCAACTTCTGCTCGAATCGCCTCTGCGGCTGATGCTCGCGACACATAAACACTCTCGCCCTGACACGTAGGGCATGCAAGTCGCATCGTGATCGCGTCAATGCGATCCTGCTGTGTCAATGGTCCACTGTCACGAAGTCCACCAAAAATCAACAGCGCGATTGCTACCGCGCCCATCACTATCCACGAATACTTGTTCTTGAGTTTGTTTGATGCGCTCATGAGCCAAACTGCACTTTCAGTAACGACAACTGCTCATCGAGCAAGCCTTCCGAGAGTTGCCCTGCAATGCGCAAGCGCACATATCCGTTGGGGTCAATGATCCAAGTCTCCGGAACTTTTGCGACACCAAATGCAACAGCGATACTTCCGTCTGTGTCACGAATCTTTTGCCAGTCACCTTTGTTCTCTGCAAAAAATGCCGCGACTGCGCTGTCGTTGTCATCATTAATTACCGTGTAGAGCTCTGCCGGGTTGTCGGTTGACAATTGATTCTGTGCAAACGTCAGCAACATTGGATGCTCGTTGCGGCATGGAACACATGTTGAGTTGAAAAAGTTGAGTACGACCCACGATCCTTTGCGCCGAGACAGATCAAACGGCTTGTCATCAATCGTCGTTGTCACCACTGCTGGCTCTGGTTGCCCAAGTAACGGCGAATCGGCGTTCTCTGATGGGTTTGGTTTAGCGCTCACTAACACCCACAACAAACACACAAGCGCAATGCCCACCGCCGTTGCCGCAATTGGGGCAATTTTTTTGCGACTATTCATCGTTGCTCCCTATCAAGGCAGAGGTTGCATCGGTTGGTTTGCGACGACGACCAGGAAACGCTGCCAGCAACGTGCCGAGTGCCATCAAAAATCCGCCGATCCAAAGCCACACGAGCAAGGGCTTGATAAATACTTTGATGTGTGCCTCGCCAGAGTC
The DNA here is from genome assembly GCA_009698745.1 of Actinomycetota bacterium. Taxonomy (GTDB): domain Bacteria; phylum Actinomycetota; class Acidimicrobiia; order Acidimicrobiales; family Ilumatobacteraceae; genus UBA3006. The sequence continues at coordinate 5,340 of WLPO01000032.1, read as the reverse complement.
TTGTTTGACAGGTGGCTCGAGCGTGAGATAGATATCGCCGCGAATTCCTGTCTTCACCGAAGGTGTACCGATGTTCATGCCAACTTTGGTGAACTTGGTGATGGCAGGGGCATACGCCTGGCCGCCATCGATTGAAATCAAAGCCTTCACACTGATGGCACGATCGGTTTTTTCTTCGACAATCTTTACGAGTTCAAAACTGTGTCCCGAAAAGTATGCGGGTGTACCAGTTTTTAAAAACAATTCTTGGCTATGCGTAAAACTGTTTGACGCAGCAAGTGCCACTGCAATCAAGATGACACCAACATGCACAATCATTCCGCCATTTGTGCGACCGACCAATCCGCGTAGGCCTTGCCTGCGTGTTGCCAACACCACTTGGCGCAATGCCGAACCGCTTGCAAACCCGCCAAGTGCGAAAGTGAGTAACGGCATGAAGCCCGTCGCACCGACAACGATGCTGATTCCCAATGCCCCGACGCCACACCATGCAGGCCAAAACAATCGAGTGCTCAACAACTCGGCAGATGCTTTGCGCCAAGGCAATACAGGCGCAATCGCCATGAGCGTCAGCAACGCAATGCCGATAGGTGCAACTAGTTGATCAAAGAACGGAGCACCAACAACGATGTTACGCGACTGCAACGCTTCAATCACAAGAGGAAAAACAGTTCCGAGCAAAACAACAAATGCAAACACTGCAAACAACACGTTGTTGATCAAGAATGCACCTTCACGCGAGACCACCGAGTCGATACTTCCCGGCGCGTGAAGTCTGTCGCCACGCCACCCGATCAAACCAATTGAGACAATGACGATGATGCCGAAAAATACGAGCAGCCACGGACCGATTGCGCTCTCGCTAAATGCATGCACACTGTTGAGCACGCCAGAACGGGTGAGGAACGTACCAAGAATCGTCAAGCTAAATGTGGAGACAAGCAGCGAAAGATTCCACACTCGCAACATGCCGCGCCGTTCTTGCACCAACACTGAGTGAATGTATGCAGTCGCCGTGATCCATGGAAGTAGCGAAGCGTTCTCCACCGGGTCCCACGCCCACACACCGCTCCATCCCAGCACTTCATAACTCCACCAACTACCCAGGATGATTCCGAACGTGAGGAATCCCCACGCAAACAGCGTCCATCTGCGAGTAGCCAGCAGCCAACCTTCGCCAACCCTGCCCGTCACCAGTGCGCCGATTGCAAATGCAAACGGAACTGTTACTCCCACATATCCCAGATACAACAGCGGTGGGTGAAACATCACCAAGATGTGATTTTGCAACAACGGATTTGGTCCTGGCCCGTCAAATACTCCCGGCGCACCTTTTGCAAACGGATTTGCTGGGCCGAATGAAAGCAAAAAGAAAAACGTCGAGACAATAAACATCACGCCCATCGCCCAATTGGCCAACACATCGTCCATTTTTTTGCGCAACCAAAAACAAACCGCCAATGTGTAGCCCGCCAAAATGAGCACCCACATCAAAATCGAGCCTTCGAGCGCGCTCCACACTGCTGCGAAGTTGTACAACGCTGGAGTTGCAGTCGAACCAACTTTTTGCACGTACGCCATCGAAAAATCGCGCGTGATCATCGCGTACTCCATGGTCGCAAATGCACCAACAGCAGCAGCAAAGATCAAGATTGCAAAACGAGGTATGAGTCGAGCAACTGCTTGATCTCTCGAGCGAGCACTACTGATTGAAGCAATTGCGCCAAACAGCGAGCCGATGATTCCAACGAGGAGAAGTGCTCGTCCGAGCGGACTACTTACCCCGCCTGCGGCGAACATACCTGTGCCTCTGCTTTTTTCAATCGGTCTGCGTTGTCGGCAACATATGCATTGGAGTGCTTCACTTCAATGCGCGTTGCCTCAAACACTTCTCCGACCAATCGACCTTGAGCAACCACGGGTATGCACTCCTGAAAGATTCCGCCTGGGTCGCCTTCGTACACAACCTGAATTGTTTTCTTATTAAAGATCATCACGAAGTTCGTGGAGTTGTTGACCGACTTCAATGACCCTTTTTCGACTGTGCCCTGCACCCGAATGCGCCTGCCCGGCTCGCACCCAACACGGCTACCGATTTCGTCGACGTTGCAGTAGTAGTCAATTGCCGAAGTTAAAAACTTGGTGACGATGGTGCCCCCTGCAAGCACAATCACGACGAGCAATGCGACGTAACCCCATTTTGTGTTGCGCTTGCGTGGCGCGAGAGGCGCGTTTACTTCAGACGTGCGCGGTGTTAAGTCCAAGGTTTGTCCTTGTCGGCAACTTTGCTAGCCAAATCACGACCCTGCACAACGGTTCTGACAACAAGCGTAGTAATTACTGCAAACGTGACGCCGTACACCACTGCTATAAACCCAAGATGGTCCATTACTTCAACCTGCTGCTTTCGATGACACTTTTGTTTTCGCTTTCGTTTGCGCGTTCGCGCAGCGCCGCATCAAGTTGCGTCATCTGCATCGCGTCCTGCATAGCCAAAACCCGCTGACGGTGCAGCACCAACCAAGTGAATGTGAGAGTGAACCCAATCACTCCCACCAGCAATGTGGTCAACATCGAGCCGTCCATTTTGATATCGCCATCGCCACTCAGCACACTTGCCTTCTGATGCAATGAGCGCCACATCAACACACTGAAGTGCACAAGTGGAATCTCAAGAACTGCAAGCAGCGCAATCACTGCCGATCGGCGCGCGCGTTGTTCGAGTGAACCACCAAGGCCACGCACTGCCAAATAACCGATATACGTCACGAGCAAAAATGCAGTTGTTGTCAGTCGTGGATCCCACGCCCAATACGAACCCCACGTAATGCGACCCCACAGGCTGCCGCTCAACAACGTCATCGCCATAAAAACAACGCCGACTTCTGCAGATGCCCCTGCAACGCGATCAAAACCCATCGAATGTTTGCGACTGAGCAGCCAGCACGCCGACGCCACGGCTGTGACTATGAATGCAAGATATGCAACCCATGCGGTAGGAACATGCACGTACATAATTCGCACTGCATCGCCCTGGTCAACATCCCTTGGAGTGACAAACAGTCCACCAATCACGACCCAAGCCATTGACACCAATGCCATTGCGCCGACTAATCGAGTTGTTGGAGTTGCAACTCGCGCAGTAAAAGTTTGTGCTTCCATTGATGGCTACTCCTCTATTCCTCTATCAGCGATCCGAATGACAAAATTCCGCCGAGCCCAAAAACGGCAGCGAAGACGACGAGTACTCCAACCCATGGCCAGCCATCTGACACCGCTGCTCCTCCACTCATAAACGCCGACTCAGTGGCGCGAGTTGCGCCAATCAGTACTGGTGCAACAACCGGAAGCATCAACAAAGGCAGCAATGTTTCTCGCCCTCGTGCTCCGGCAGTCAAACCGCCATATAGCGTACCCACGAAGCTCAATCCAGCCGTTGCGCTTATTACGCAAGTGACCAACAGCACTGCGCCGTCACTGTGTAACTCCACTCGATACAACACAACCGCTGCAAAAAACAACATGATTTCAAGGGTGACGAGTTGCACCATCACCGCAAGAGCTTTACCAACGAAAATCCCGGCGGGATTAAGACCTGCAACACGTTGCGCTTCGAGCGCACCGTCGGCACTATCGACCGCAAACGATCGCTGAATGATGATGATCAATGAAAACAGCGTGGCAAGCCACACCAGACCGCCAGCAACTCTTGTCAATACATCGTCGTTGTCGAGCGCAAATGCAAACATCACCATCACGAGACCAGCAAATGGAAAAATCTGATTGATCACGACACGACTGCGCAACTCGATACGCAAATCTTTTGCTGCTACCGCCCGCGCTATGCGACCGAGTGAAAGTTGTGTACTCACGACACCACCCGACCAGCAATCACCGAGACACTGCGTGTTGCAAGCCCGCGGGCGCGCTCAAGTTCATGCGACGCGATCAACACTGTTGCTCCTGCAGCGCATGCCTCGCGGATAATTGCATCGATTTCATCGCGTGCACTCGCATCTAACCCTGCATGTGGTTCATCGAGTAGCCACAATTCTGCACGACGCACGACTAGGCACGCCAATGCACAGCGACGTTTTTGACCTGCCGATAACTGCATAACTTTTTGCTCAGCCAATCGCCCGTCAATACCAAAACGCTGCAGAGTTGACACAACTTCTGCTTCTGATGCGCCGACCATCTGCGCCCAAAACAAAACATTTTCTCGAATCGTGAGATCTGCAAACAAACCGTTGGCATGTCCGAGCAAACCAACTCGTGGACGCACAGATTGGCGGTCGACACAAAGATCAACCCCCAACACACTTGCTTCGCCACGCACAATCGGCAACAACCCGGCACATGCGCGAAGCAGTGTTGTCTTGCCGGCGCCGTTTGGACCCTGCAACAACACAATCTCGCCACGCTGTACCTCGATCGAAGCTTCGGCTAGCGCAGGAAAACCGTTGAACACGACGACTGCATCACGCAAATCAACAACAATGCTCATGATCCGTTAAACCTCGGCTTGCGCTTTTCGGCAAATGCTGCGCGGCCCTCTTGCGCGTCTTCAGACTGCAGTGCTTTTTCGCGCGCTGCGCGCACCAACTCATCGACGTCTGGCAATCCTGCTGTCGACTCAAGTGCAAGCTTGTGTCCTGCAATCGTGAGCGGAGCGAGCTGAGCAATTTCATCAGCCCACGCAAGTGCATCGCTCAATGAGCCGAGACGATGCACTGATCCAAAACCCGCCAGTTGTTCTCCTGTATATGTAGTCGCCGTCAACAACATTGCGCGAGCAACGGGCCACGACAATTCGTGCACAATGCGCTCGACAGTCCAATGATTAACAACCAACCCAAGTTTTGCTGCCGGCACACCGATCACACTTGAAGGCGTCGCAACTCGAACATCGCATGACACGAGCAGTTGAGCACCTGCACCGAGCGCTGGGCCGTCAACCGCTGCCATCGTTACAAATGGCAATTGAGTAAAACCCCGCAGCACCACTTGCAAGGTTTCGTGAAATTCGTCTTCGTGCACTCCGGCCAAGTCGGCACCAGCACAAAATGCGGGAGCTGCTCCGGTCAGGACCAACACGCGCGCCGATCGTTCGAGTGCTTCGAGTTGGGCTTGACGCAATGCATGCAACGTTGCGACATCTACTGCGTTGCGCTTTTCGGGACGATTGATCGTGACGACCGCTACTTGGTCGCGCCAGTCGAGGGAAACAGTGATGTCTTTATTCACCCGTGCGCCCTCTACCATGGGTTTGAGGCTATGACATCAACACCACAAACTCCTGATCCAGTCCGACGCCGTCGCAGCCTTATTGCTGTATGG
>WLPO01000031.1 GCA_009698745.1 Actinomycetota bacterium | reverse complement strand
GACTCGGGTATCCAGAAATGCCACCTGCTTGGCGCAATTGGCTAAAACCGCCGCGCCTACCAGTCACAATTTTGTGAATATAAGCCTGATGTCCCGTGTCCCACAAAATGGCGTCTCGCGGTGAATCAAAAACACGGTGCAGTGCAAGCGTGAGTTCGACTGCACCCAAATTGGAACCGAGATGGCCACCCGTTTCGGAAACTGCAGCAACAACAAATTCACGGATCTCGGCAGCCAATTGCTCGAGTTCGGGAGTTGTCAAACCTCGCAGGTCACTGGGTTGACGGATTACTTCAAGAACCATGGCTATTTACGCTATCTGACCAGCCCGCTTGGCTGAAATGGCGTTTATATCAACATCTAGTTGGAAGGATGCGAAGCCATTTGGATAGCCAGCTTGAGGTCGAGCCTGCGATGGTTCCATCGATGGAGCTTTGTGCCCAATACATAACCAACTCCAAAAACAATCAGACCTCCAAGACCATCAAGCCAAAAATGGTTAGCGGTCACAATGATGCAAAATAAGGTCAGCATTGGATACAAAAACAATGCAATTCGCTGCCAGCGCTTTTTGGTAATTGGCCACAACGCAAACACACACCATGTTGACCAACCAATGTGCAATGAAGGCATTGCCGCATATTGATTGGAAAGTTTTGCTGCTGCACCGCTATTGAAATGCAGTGGACCTCCGTACATTTCGACCGTGTCATCGAAGCCAAAGTTAAGAGCACCGTTGTAATTGCGTAACGGACTTTCGATACACGCACCACCGAAACCAACGCCAGCTTTGGGGCAAGGTGCATCAAGCAGTCGTGGTGGCATCAGTGGAAATAAAACAAAACCAATAATTGCTAATGCAGTCATCGCTGCGAGTGTGTTGCGCCACTGGCCAAACACGTCTGGCCGGCGACGGAATAGCAACACAAACACGCCAAGCGTTACGAAGAAATGCGCGGTGCCGTAATACGTGTTCATTGCTTTGATCAACCAAACGTGCGGCAAGAAAAATCCTTGAATTGATTCTTCGTGAAAGAGGCCGATGAGGCGCTCGAGTTTGATCACTCGCATTGCGTTTGTGAACGCGTGCACTGGTCGGTCTTCTCCATTAACAAAGGCCGAACCAAACCGATTACGGATCAATGTATACGTGGTGTAAAAAGCGGCAACAATGAGCGCTTCTTTCCACCACAGAGTGCGGTGGTGGCGTGGCACAGCCGTCGCCGTTATTGGCTTCGGGCTACTTGTCACATAAAAATTGTAGGCTGATGAACATGTCTATAAGCACCCAAGAAAATCTTGTTGAAGCCGATGTAATAGCCAAAGTCTTGGCCAAAGGACGCGCAACTGGGGCAGAGTTTTCAGAGATATATATAGAGGACAAGCGGTCTACCTCGGCTGGGCTCGATGACGGCAAGGTTGAGCAGGTCACGAGCGGTCGCGACCGTGGTGCTGGCATCCGCGTGGTCGCTGGTGAAACAACTGGATTTGCTCACACTTCGGACTTGTCTGAACGCGGTTTGCTTGTAGCCGCCGAAGCTGCTGCTGCTGCAGCACGCCAAGGCGACGGTGGAGTGCACAAGATTGCGCTGCAGCCGTTGTTGCGTCACCCAGTAAATACTGTGCGCATTGCGCCAAACGAAGTACCAAAGGCAAGCAAAGTTGCGTTGCTCAATAGAGCCAATGCTGCAGCGCGCTCTATTGACGGCGCAATCGTACAAGTGTCGGCAGCGTATGGCGACTCATACAAGCGCATCTTGGTTGCCAATAGTGACGGTGTGTTTAGTGCCGATGATCAGGTGCGCACATTGTTTCGAGTGAGCGTTGTGGCAACAGGTGATGCAGGAATGCAAACCGGTTACGACTCACTTGGTCACACCATTGGTTTCGAAGTGTTTGATGAAAACGATGTTGAAGAAATGGCAATACGCGCGGCAAAGCAAGCAATTGTAAAATTGCAGGCACGCCCAGCGCCATCGGGTTCGCTGCCAGTCGTGATCAAGCAGGGCAGTGGCGGCGTGTTGTTTCACGAAGCATGTGGACACGGTCTTGAAGCAGACCTCGTTGGCAAAGGTGCAAGCGTGTATCGCGGCAAGATGGGCGAACTCGTTGCATCACCTCTCGTGACTTTGATTGATGACGGAACGATGAGCGGTGAATGGGGCGCTATCGGCATTGACGATGAAGGACACCCATCGCAACGCAACGTGTTGATTGAAAATGGAATTTTGACCGACTACATGTGGGACTTCTTGCGAGCACGCAAAGAGAACCGTCGCCAAAGCGGCAATGGTCGTCGACAAAGTTATGCAGACTTGCCAATGGTGCGCATGACCAACACGTTTGTCACCAATGGAACCGAAGACCCTGATGACATCGTGCGTGCGACCGAGCACGGTGTGTATGTGGCAAAACTTGGTGGCGGCAGTGTTGACACTGCAAGCGGCGACTTTGTGTTTGGAATGGTGGAGGCATACCTCATCGAAAACGGCGAGATCACTGAGCCGCTGCGTGAAAGCAACTTGATTGGCAACGGACCACAGGTGTTGAAAGACATCGACTTGCTTGGCAACGACTTTGCAATGGGCAACCCAGGCATGTGCGGAAAAGATGGCCAGGGCGTGCCGGTGGGCGATGGTCAACCTACGCTGCGCGTGAAAGCAATGACCATTGGTGGAACAGCAGCATGAGCAATGGCTCAGGAAATAGCTCGAGCAATAACGTTCCCGACCTGCAAGCAATTGTTGACCGAGTAGTTGCAAAGGCCTCGAAAGGCGAGCAAATTGAGGCCTATGTCAGCCGTGGTGGCGAGACAGCAGTGCGCGTCTATGAAGGCGAAGTAGAGCATTTCGTTTCGGCACAAAGCGAAGGCATTGGCATTCGTGTCATCAAAGATGGTCGCACGGGCTTTGCCTATGCGGGCACACTCGATGCCGACGCGATTGCCGAAGTGCTTGCCGATGCACGCGACAACGTGGCGTTTGGTACGCCCGATGAATACGCAGGACTCGCCGAGCTAGATGGTGTTGCGCAAATTCCTCAAAAGTTTTGGGATGATGAATTGGCTGCGTATGCAACTGCCGACAAGATCTCACTCACCAAAGAACTTGAAAAACTCACACTTGGCATGGACTCACGAGTGCGTGTCGAAGAATCTAACTACGACGATGGTTGGGGTGAAGTGGCTGTTGCGACAACCACTGGCATTCGTGAAAGTGGACGAGGCAACTCGTGTTACGTATCGGTGAGCACGCTTGCTGACGATGGTGACGAGACACAGACTGGCTTTAGTTTTTCGGTAGGCGACTCGCCAAAAGAATTTAACCTGCCAAAAGCTGCACGCGAAGCTGCTGATCGTGCAACGCGTTTGTTGGGTGCTGTTAAACCGCCAAGCAAGCGCACAACGGTTGTTCTTGACCCTTATGTGACTTCGCAATTTTTAGGAGTGCTGTCGAGCACGCTCAATGGCGAAAACGTTTCAAAGGGCCGCAGTTTCTTTGCCGACAAACTTGGCGAAAAAGTTGCAGACCCACGCATCACACTTGTTGATGACCCAACCAATCCGCTTGCATACACCGCTACCGACATTGACGGCGAAGGTTTAGCAGCACGTCGCAATGTGTTGATTGAAAACGGTGTGCTCAAGATGTTTGTGCAGTCGAGTTACAGCGCGCGCCGCACCGGCACAAAGAGCACAGGCAACGCAACACGCGGTGGTTTTGCTGGCACACCAGGCGTTGGCTGTTTGGCAATGCAATTGCAACCGGGCACGCAGAGTCAAGAAGAGTTGATCAAGGGCGTTGATGACGGCGTCTGGATTCAGATGGTGCAAGGTTTGCATAGCGGTGTTAATCCAATCTCTGGCGACTTCTCAACTGGTGCTTCAGGCATGATGATTCGTAATGGCGCGGTTGCCGAGCCAGTGCGTGAGTTCACTATTGCTTCGACGCTGCAACGCATGTTGCTCGACATCGTGGCAATTGGTGGCGACATCGACTGGCTGCCTTCGCGCGCAGTTGGCCTAACGCTCGTGATCCGCGACGTGACCATGAGCGGTCAATAGCCAACTAGAAACCCCGCAAACAAAGGAGAAGCGATCGTGAGCACTGTTGATGGCATACCAATGGCAGAGTCGCAACCTGTTTCCGCAAAGCGTAGGTGGGTGCCGAAGGCAGAACTAGAGCACATCTTTTTTTCAATTGACCGCGGTTTGATTGATGAAATTAACGAAGGGCTTCTGACGATGGCGGAGCTTGATCGACGATCTGATGCCATGTGGGATGGCACAAAGTGACGCGCGGGTTGCTCGACACCAACATCTTTATTTCTCGTGAAATGAGAAGACCTCTGGACATCGCAAGCATTTTGGATCTTGAAACCATTTTTGTTTAAGACGATCCACTAAACCTGTATCTATGCCAATCCTTCACGCAATCATCTTGGGCTTGGTTCAAGGGCTGTCCGAATTTTTGCCTATCTCGTCGAGCGGTCACCTGGCATTAGTGCCGTGGTTGTTTGGGTGGAATGACTTTGGCAATTTGACCAATGGCGCCGCTGTAGAAAAAGCATTTGATACATCGCTGCATTTGGGCACATTGCTTGCGGTGTTGTTTTACTTGCGCCAAGAGCTCGTTGGTTATGTGCGCGAAGGTGTGCGTTTGATCGTTGCACCCAAACGTGCAGACAAGCAGATGGGCCGAAGGGCGTGGCTGTTTGTTGCATCAGCGATCCCTGCTGGTTTGGCCGGAGCAATCGGCGAACAATGGGTGACCGAGAAGCTTGGTAAGCCAGTAATGATCGCTATTTCGCTGATCGTTTTTGGTCTTGTGTTGTTGTGGGCCGACCGCTTGGCTGGCGAGCGCACGGAAAGCTCGTTTACTGCGCGTGATGCAATGCTGATAGGCCTTGCCCAAGTACTTGCACTCAATCCGGGCACCTCGCGCTCGGGCATCACGATTACCGCAGCACGCAAGTTTGGTTTTTCTCGCGATGCCGCTGCACGAGTGAGCTTTTTGATGAGCGTGCCGGTGATTGGTGGAGCGGTGTTGTTTAAGTTGGCAAAACTTGCCAATGACGGCATACCTGAGGGCTTACTCACACCAATGATCGTCGGCATTGTTTGTGCGGGTATCTCTGGTTGGATAGCGATGTGGGGCATGATGCGCGTGTTGCGCAGCCGAAGCTTCAATGGATTTGTTATTTATCGAGTACTTGTCGGCTTGGGTGTGTTGTTGCTCGCTGCTAGTTCAGTTCGCTAAACAACTTCACTAACTCGAAACCACCAACGTTGCGTCGCCAATTGCTGCGGCACTTGCAACTGCTGCAGACAATTCTGCTGGCACAGCAACTATGACACCAACGATTTCGCCAATTACTGCGCTAGTTGTGTTTTGCATCAGGCTTAATACGAGTGCGTCAGCAGCAAGCACTGTGCCATTTGCGATGATGTCGACATGATCACCAACTTGCATTGGTGGTAATGCTGCAGGAGGCATGACAGCCACAGATCGAAAACCTGTTGGCAGTTGCAGCTGTTGAGTAGCGCTCGTGCCAGTGTTGGTGGTGGTGAGTAATTCGCCAATTGAAATTGACTGCTGCGCAACTAAGCCAAGTTGAGCAACATGCAACACGGTTGGAGCAACTGCAGAGCGGGGAAGTGTGCGCAGGCTAAAGAGTTGATCGGTGATGATGTCGCCTGACTTGATGCTGCTTGTTGCAATGAGCACTGTTGTGGTTGAACCGAGTGAGGCAGTTGCAGATTGCATGCGCGACAGTGTCACAAAATATGTCAATCCGGCACAACACGCAAAAACTGCAATGACTTGTTGTCGACGACGATTGTTGCGGCATAAGGACATGTAGCTTTTCGCACCGATTTCGCGAATTCGCGTAACGATGGGAGCACAGGCTGTTACAAGTTTGCGCAGCGACGCTGGAAGGTATTTGTTGTTCATGCACTGTTGTGTGCGCGAGGCGCAACAAATATGCAGTGATTTACAACTGTGTTACGACGCCGGTGTGCTGGCTGGAGTCGCAGCGGGAGCAGCCGCAGGAGCAGCGGTCGTGCTTTCAGAAGACGCTGGAGTGGACGAGCTTGTCGACGAAGTTGATGCTGGAGTTGTGCTGCTCGAAGTCGACTTGCTGTCGGTCTTGTAAAAACCGCCACCCTTAAATGAAACGCCAACTGGAGTAAATACCTTTTTGACCGGCTTTACGACGCCATCTTGGGGGTGGGCCAATTCGGTCAGCGGGTCGTCGGTGAACGCCTGATAGACCTCAATCGTCTCGCCAGAATCAATGAATTTGTAGACATACGTTGGCATCAGGTCAACAATTCTAGGATGCAAGGGTGGCAATGCACACCGCTGTTATCCCCGCTGCTGGGTTGGGGACCAGATTTCTGCCTGCGACCAAGGCCGTGCCAAAAGAATTGATGCCCATCTTTGACACGCCTGCCCTGCAACTGGTGATGGATGAAGCAATTGGGGCTGGGTGTGACCACATCGTTGTGGTGTCAAACAAAGCCAAGAGCGGCATCGAGGCCTACTTGGTGCCATCACCCGACGTGGTGAAGCGAGTGCGCGACAGTGGCCGCACCGAATTGGCGGATCGACTTTCGCTTATTGGTACAGATGTCAAGATCACCGTCGCATATCAAGATGAACCGCGCGGTCTTGGGCACGCAGTTGCGTGCGCGCGCAAAGCAGTTGGCAACGAATCATTTGCCGTGTTGTTGCCAGACGAATTAATGGGCGATGCATCGTTGCTCACACAGATGTGGAAGATGCACGATGCTGGCGGCAAACATGTTGTGGGTCTCAAGCAAGTGCCGATGAGCGAAGTGAGCGCATACGGTTGCGTGTCAACTAATGGTGCACCTGACAAAGACGGTGTTGTCACAGTTACTGGCGTTGTAGAGAAACCTGCGATCAATGAAGCACCAAGCGATCTCATTTTGATTGGTCGATACGTATTGGGCGCCGACATGTTTGACATGCTCGACACGCTTCAACCGGCCAAGGGCGGTGAGATCTTGCTAACAGATGCGCTATTGATGGCCGCAACCGCTGGCAACCTGTTGGGTGTGGTGAGCGAGATTGAGCGCCACGACACCGGAACGCCGATGGGCTGGTTGCAGGCAGTGATCGAGATCGCATTGAAACGCAAAGATGTTGGCGCAGAACTCTCTACATGGTTAGAAGGAAGATTCAAATGAACAAGTTACAAGTGACCATTGATCCAAAAGAAGTTGGCATGTCGGCAGAGCGACTCAAGCGCATTGACGAACACTTTCAGCAGTATGTAGATGATGGCCGGTTGCCTGGGTACACCGTTGCTGTTGCGCGGTACGGACAAATCGCACACGTGGGCACCTATGGCATGCGCGACATGGAAAACAAGTTGCCAACCGAACTCGACACCATGTATCGAATTGCATCGATGACCAAACCAATTACATCAATTGCGTGCATGATGTTGGTTGAAGAAGGCAAGTTGCAATTGACCGATCCGGTGAGCCAATTTATTCCTAAATTTCGCCACACCAAGGTGTACGAAAGTGGCACTGCGCAAAACCCAGTGCTTGTGCCAATGAAGGAGCCAATGCGCGTTTGGCACCTGCTCTCGCATACTTCTGGCCTTACGTATGCGCATAATTATTCGCATGTCGTAGACGAGATGTATCGCAATGCTGGTTTTGGTTTGGTTTCTCACGGCGAGGAGACGCTCGAACAGATATGCGACCGCGTTGCAGACATGCCGCTTGTTTTTGAACCTGGCTCATCGTGGATCTATGGCGTGTCGACCGACGTATTGGGTCGCGTTATCGAAGTTGCATCAGGAATGTCGTTGAATGACTTTTTCCAAACGCGCATCTTGCAACCACTGAAAATGCATGACACGAGTTTCTGGGTGCCCACAGAAAAACTGTCACGTTTGGCTGCGGTGTACACACCAGATGAGACCGGTTTGAAGGCGGTGCGCTTGCCGTCGATGGAACAGTCGGTGCTCACCAAGCCATCAGCCTTTTCTGGTGGTGGCGGGTTGGTGTCAACCGCGTATGACTATTGGCGATTTTTGCAATTGCTCGAAAATGGTGGAGAGCTTGATGGTGTTCGACTGATCTCGCCAACAACTCTTGATCTCATGACAAAGAATCATCTGCCGAACAATCAAGATGTTTCGCAATTCGGCCGTGTCGTTGGCGAGGAAGTGTTTTATGACGGACTCGGTTTTGGACTTGGCTTTGCAGTAGTGATTGATCAGGCAAAAACCAAAGTTGCTTGCTCGGATGGCACTTACAGTTGGGGCGGAATATTTAGTACGGCATTTTGGATTGACCCTGTTGAAGAGATCACCGCAACGTTTTATACGCAGTTGATTCCTTCAACGGTGTATCCAATTCGTCCATTTTTGCGCAGCATGGTGTACGGCGCAATCATCGAGTAACGATTGTTATGTGGTGCGTGAAAATGCGCCAGGCTCATCGATCACAAAACCAAACTCGTCTACGACAACTTCGACGGTTTTGTTTTGTAGCAGGCTGATGTATTGCCAACGATGAGTGTCAACTCGCGTGTACATCTGTGGCACCACAGTGACGCCGAGAGTTTCGGTGTCTACGGTGATCACATTTTGCGTGGACGAATGCCCAACATGTAGTGGCAACCTGTGAGTCAATATCGAGTTGGTAAATGGTGTGCCTTGTAGATCGATGTCGATACAGCCGTCCAACTCGGTTCGATGCTCGCCGTTCATTTCGCCCCACCTGCCGTGGCCGTCGGTTGCGAGCCACAAGTCGGGCTCGTCCATATCGCGAAACAACAAGAATTGCTGCACGACCCACATTGCCGACATGCGGATGACATAGTGAGCGTTTTCCGAGCCCAAGACTCCGTTAGCTGTCCAGCCTTCGTTCTCCCACAACAAATCAACGTGACTGAGGTGCGTCGAATCCGCAATCGTCCACGATGCACGGTGACCTGACGCAGGAAGGGCCAAATAATGAGCCGGAGAGTCGGCGTGCGAATTACTCATGGTTACAGCCTGTCATGTGGCGGTACCGTAGCGAGATAATGATCGCTATTCACGAGGCTCAAAAAGTAGTGCTTGATGCATGTGAAGTGCTTGCGCCCGTTGCTACGTCGTGCGAGCAGATGTCGGGCAGAGTGTTGGCACAGGATGTGGTGGCGCCAGAGAACGTGCCACCTTTCGCCAACTCGGCTGTTGACGGCTACGCGGTGCGCACTGCCGATACTCAAACTGTGCCAACCGAGCTCGTCGTTGTGGACACAGTCGCTGCCGGTGCCGAACCGAAGATTGCTGTAGGTGATGGCCAGGCAATACGCATCATGACTGGTGCACCGATGCCAAAGGGCGCTGACGCAGTAGTGATGGTTGAAGACACACAGCGTGTTGGCGATGATCGGGTCTCGATTGGCAAAGCAGCGAAATTGAAAGACGCGATTCGCGACGCAGGTAGTGACGTAAACAAAGGTGACACCGTATTTGTTGCTGGCACCGTGCTCAATGCGGCTGGTGCAGGAGTGCTAGCAAGTGTGAACGCGCGAACAGTGAGGGCATACCCACAAGCACGTGTTGCGTTGTTGTCGACTGGTGATGAACTAGTGACAGACGGATCTCCACTCAAGATCGGACAGATTCGTGAGAGCAATTTGACGATGCTTGATGCGATGATCGCCGCTTCGGGATGCGAAGTGATCAATTTAGGAATTATTAAAGATGACGAAGCGCTGCTTGAGCGAGTGTTGCTTGAAGTGATTGAGCGATGCGATGCAATCGTGACGAGCGGTGGTGTGAGCATGGGCGACTTCGACGTGGTGAAGGCAGTGTTGTCGCGCATTGCAAAGATGCAATGGATGCAACTTGCTATCAAACCTGCAAAACCTTTTGCGTTTGGGCAACTTCAAGCATCCGATGGGCGAGTAGTGCCAATTTTTGGATTGCCAGGCAACCCGGTTTCTTCGATGATTAGTTATGAATTACTTGCGAGGCCTGCACTGCGCAAAATGATGGGGCACACGCGCGACTTGTTGCGCCCAACTGTCAAAGCAGTGTTGGATGCCCCAATTAAGCGCAAGCAAGACGGCAAGGTGCACTACGTGCGAGTGTTCGGTGCCTTTGAAAGTGATGGTCGATTGCACGTGCGCGACACTGGGCCACAAGGAAGTCACCAGCTTGCATCAACAGCCCTTGCAAACGGCCTCGCATACGTGCCAGATGGCATGGGTATTGAGGCAGATGCCGAAGTCGATGTCTACGTGATCGGCAATTTGCTGGGCTAGCGCTTTGCCACATGCCCGTAGGCTGTTGCAATGGAATTGATCGATCCATTTGGGCGAACCGTGCGCGACCTGCGCATCTCGATTACCGATCGCTGCAACTTCCGCTGCACATACTGCATGCCTGCAGAGGGCATGAAATGGTTGCCTCGCACTGAAGTGCTTACGTATGAAGAACTGCACCGCCTTGCATCTATCTGTGTAAACCACTTTGATGTTGATGGCATTCGACTCACCGGTGGTGAGCCAACAATGCGTGCACACTTGCCTGTGTTGGTGCAAAAACTTGCGGGCTTGATTGTGCCTGCAACAGCCAACTCGCCTCGAGCAGGCAAACCAATTGATCTTGCAATCACCACCAATGGCGCAACGCTGCGACTTATAGCCCAAGAGCTGCGTGAAGCCGGACTTGAACGCATCAACATTTCGATCGACACCTTGAAGCGTGAGCGTTTTTATGAGATGACCCGACGCGATGAACTCGAGCATGTTCTGGATGGTATTGATGCTGCAATTTCGGCAGGTTTTTCACCAGTCAAACTCAATGCAGTCGTACAGCGTGGCATTAATGAAGACGAGATTGTTGACCTGGCAACTTTTGGTCGCAACAAAGGCATTGAAGTTCGATTTATTGAGTTCATGCCACTCGATGCGCAAGGCACGTGGGAGAACAATCAAGTTGTTGGCCAAGACGAAATCGTCGCTGCAATTGCAGCCGTGTATCCGCTCGAGCTCATGCCGGCTCGCGGAGCAGCACCTGCCGACCGCTGGCGTTATCTTGATGGCAAGGGCACAGTTGGCGTGATTCCGTCGGTGACCAAACCATTTTGTGGTGATTGCGACAGAGTGCGACTTACTGCTGATGGCCAATTTAGAACCTGCTTGTTTTCAACAACCGAGTTTGATCTGCGCGCAATGTTGCGCGAAGGTGCAAGCGATGATGCGATTGCGACAGAGATCAAACGCGCAGTGGGCACCAAGTGGGCGGGGCACAACATCGGTAACGTCACGTTTGTGCGTCCACGACGTTCAATGAGCCAAATAGGCGGATAAAGAGATGGGTAACAAATATGTCTGATTTACAGTTTTCACATCTTGATCCAGCAGGCAACGCCCGCATGGTCGATGTCACGCCAAAAGAAGCAACGCACCGTCGTGCGGTTGCGCGTTGCAAAGTGTTTATGAAACCCGAGACAACTGCTGCGATTGCAAATCGTGAAGTGAAGAAGGGCGACGTGATTGCAGTTGCTCGAGTTGCCGGAATTCAAGCTGCCAAGCGCACAAGCGACATGATTCCGCTGTGCCATCCGCTGCTGATCGGCGCAGTGCACATCAATTTTGAAATCGCCGACGACTTCATTGCTATTGAGGCCCAGGTTGACACCGTTGATCGCACAGGAGTTGAGATGGAAGCCCTGCACGCGTGCAGTGTTGCCGCCTTGACCATCTATGACATGTGCAAGAGTGCCGATAGGGCCATGGTCATCGGCGAATTGACGCTGTGGGAAAAGTCGGGCGGCCGCCAAGGCCTCTATCGCCGAGATGACCAGCCAAGTCAATAAACATAAGGGTTTTGGCTGTAATGACAGATCAAATTACCCCGTTGTTGTCCTATTTGTAGCCATTCTGTAATACACTCAATCCACTCATGAGCAAACTGATTTTGATCATCGTCGGCGCCGCATGGCTCGCAGTCCTCTTGCCTCCAATGGTTCGAGCCAAATTGCACGGCAGCCCTTCCAACTCGGTGAGCAACTTCCGCCGTCAGTTGAATTCACTTGAGACTTCAGGTGGCCGCAGCCAGCAAGGTCAGTTGCGTAACTTGGCGCGCCCACTTGCGCCGTCGCAGCAATTCCGCAGTGCAGCCGCACGCACTTCTCGTCCGCAACAAGGTGCCTTGAGCAACATCACGGGCGCGTTGATTCGTCCAGAAGGTGTTCGTCATCACCGTGCGCCAGCAATGCTGACCCCGCAAGCCATGGTGCGTCAGCGTCGCCAAAACTTGGTAGTTGGCATGGCGGTCGCAACTGGTATCTCGTTGTTCTTGGCATTCACGACCGGGTCGAGCGCATTTGTGTACCTCTTTACGGTCAGCCTGCTGGCCTTGGTCGGTTACTGCTACGTGTTGGTGCAATTACGCATCAAGCGCGAAAACGAGCGGTACCTTCGCCAGTTTCGACGCGTCGCCTAAAGCCGCTGCCCGCTAGGGTTTGCTAAACAAATAGGGGCTGTAGCTCAGTTGGCAGAGCGGTACGTTCGCAATGTACAGGCCAGGGGTTCAATTCCCCTCAGCTCCACGCCAACGGCGACACAACACGATCAGGGGGCAACAAGTGGCAATGAGTTGGACAGAAGCGAACGCAGCAGTAACTGCACCTGGACAAATTTTTGAACTCATCGACGCAGAAGTGATGGGCGTCAAGACACAAATTTTTAAGAACGCACCAGCGCACCTGGGATTAGTTTTTGCGGGCGCTCGTAATCATGGCGACAAAACATTTTTGGTTTACGAAGGTGAAACTTGGACTTTCACGAAAACGATGCAGTATGTCGATGCGCTTGCCTCACTGCTCGTCAATACGTACAAAGTAAAAAAGGGTGATCGCGTAGCAGTTGCCATGCGCAACTATCCAGAATGGGTGATCTCGTTTGCTGCAATCATTTCCGCAGGCGCCGTCAACGTGTCGATGAACTCGTGGTGGACAGAAGACGAAATGAATTTTGCACTTGAGGACTCCGGTGCGACTGTGTACATCTGTGACCAAGAGCGATACGACGTTGGCGCTGCAACATGTGCAAAGCATGGAATCAAAGTGCTTGCTGTGCGCACTGACAAAGCACTAGCTGCAGGCGTTGATAAGTGGGAAGAAGTGTTGCCACTTGGTGACGCACATCCGGGCGCAGATATCAGCCCAGACGATGATGCAACAATTTTGTACACATCGGGAACAACTGGTCGTCCGAAAGGCGCAGTGTCAACGCATCGAGCAATCGTGTCGTCGTTGATGGGATTCTCGTCGCGCAACGCAGTGCTGACGTTGGCAGGGACAAAGCTCAAAGAAGTAACTGGGCCAGAGATTCCAACATCGTTTATTTTGATCGTTCCGCTATTTCACGTAACAGGTTGCGTGCCTGTGATGATGAGCTGTTTCTTTGCAGGTCTCAAGCTTGCGATTATGTACAAGTGGGATGCGGAGAAGGCCCTCGAGATGATTGAGCGCGAACAGATCACCAACTTTGTTGGTGTGCCAACCCAAAGTTGGGACTTGGTGAACTCGCCGGCTTTTGACAAGTACGACTCGTCGAGTCTGCGCGCAGTAGGCGGCGGTGGCGCACCATCGCCAACAGCACTTGTTGGCAAGGTCAACGACAAAATCAAAAACGGAAGCCCGCAATTGGGTTACGGCATGACCGAGACCAATGCATTTGGTCCTGGCATCACCGGTTCTGACTACTTGTCACACCCAACTTCAACAGGTCGTGCCGTGTTGCCGATGCGTGTAGAAATTCGCGATGAAAACCTCAATCCACTGCCAATTGGCAAGTCGGGCGAGATCTGGTTCTTTGGACCAATGTTGATTCGTGGCTACTGGAATCGTCCAGATGCAACAACGGAAACAATCGTTGATGGTTGGTTGCGTTCGGGAGACTTGGGCCGACTTGATGAAGATGGCTTCGTATATGTCGAGGACCGTGTCAAAGACATGATCTTGCGTGCGGGCGAAAACATTTATGGCGCCGAAGTTGAAAGCGCTATCTATGAACACCCAGCTATTCACGAAGCCGCAGTTTTCGGTGTGCCCCATGAGCGTCTTGGCGAAGAAGTCGCAGTTGCGATTTATCCAAACGACAACATGATTATTACTCCAGACGATCTGTGGAAATTTCTTGACAACAAGATTGCCAAGTTCAAAATACCTACACAGGTTGTGATCATTAACGAGCCATTGCCGCGTAACGCTGCAGGCAAGTTTTTGAAGCGTGAACTGCAACAACAGATCGTTAAGGGAACTCTCGTTCCGACAAAACGATAATTACTGTTCTTCGGGCGGTCGCACGTTTCGAAACTGGACAAGTAACAGCAAGTCGTAGGTGATCTTGAGTGCTGCGCACGCAAGTAGTGGCCACCCAAAATTGGATTGATCGAGCATCCATCCCGCCGCAATTGGTGGGAGTGCTGTTGCGAGGCTGCGTGGCACGTTGGTGATGCTCGCTGCGGCTGCGCGTTC
>WLPO01000030.1 GCA_009698745.1 Actinomycetota bacterium | reverse complement strand
GCTTGCAATCATTCTGATCATTGCGTTGATTCGTAAATCCAAGAGCATCTGGAAAATTACCGTTCCACTCGCAACTATTGGTGGAGGCATCTCGGCATACCACTGGTTCCTTGAGCGTTTTCCAAACCTCGATGCTGGCGTGTGCGATGTCAAAGTGCCCTGCGAGTTCGTTTGGTTTGAGAACTTTAGTTTTGTAACGTTGCCATTTATGGCCTTCACCGGTTTTCTTGCAGTCATTGTCTTTACTACCCTTCCAACACCACAGCAAACGGAGCAAGCATGAACACATCAAAGAAAAATTCTGGCTCAGGAAATCGCAACGCATGGATAGTCGGTGGTGTCATCGCCGCTGTCATCGCAATCGCAGCAATAGTCGCGATTACTTCGTCGACCGGTAAAGATTCAACCGCGAATGGATCACTTCAGGAATTCAGTGAAGTCACGGTGACCGGCGATGTGCTTCCAGCATTTGATGAAGCCGCAAACCCAGACCCTGCTGTTGGAATGCTTGCACCAGTTTTGTCGGGCAAAGGATTTGCTGGCAACGTTGTGACTACCGAATCAACTGGCACGCCGACGTTGCTTGTGTTTATTGCACATTGGTGTCCTCACTGCCAACGCGAAGTACCACTCCTCGTCGAGTGGGAAAAGTCTGGAAAAATGCCAGCAAACATCGATGTACTTGCTGTTGCTACTGGCACCGATTCTGCCAACCCCAACTATCCACCATCCGAGTGGTTGGCTCGCGAAAACTTTCCAGCCACCTGGCCAGTGATGGCCGACTCTGCTGACAAGGTTGGCGGCAATGCTTTCGGTCTTGCTGGATACCCATACTTCGTGCTTGTTGGCGGCGACGGCAAAGTACTTTTTAGATCGAGCGGCGAAGTTCCGATGGACGAGCTGACCGCAACAATTCTTGCCCTCACAGGGGCCTAGAACCCAAGTTGGGAATCATTCTCAATAGTGGTACATTCACATTGTGAGAATGATTCCTAAAACAGAAAGCTTGCAATCGTGAACTTTCTCTTTGGAGTATTTGCACACGACCAACAACTGCGGCTCGAATTGATTGCCGGACTTTTTGTTGCAATCACATGCGCAATTACTGGCACATTCGTTGTCTTGCGAGGTCTTTCATTTATCGGCGATGCCCTCGCCCACGGTGTTCTGCCGGGTATCGCTGTCGCAATGTTGCTCGGCGTTTCGGGAATGCTCGGAGCTATTGTGAGCGCAGTACTGATGATGTCGGGTGTAGGCATTGTCAATCGTCGGCTGCGACTTTCTGGCGACACAGCCATTGGACTGTTGTTTGTTGGAATGCTTTCTCTTGGAGTGCTCATCACGTCTCGATCTGCTTCATTGGTTGGCGATCTAGAAGAAATTCTGTTCGGTGATATTGCACACGTCGACTGGTCAACGATAGGAATTCAGTTCATCGCACTTGTGTGCGTCGCACTCACATTCACCATTTGCCGACGACCATTTCTGTTGCTTTCGGTTGACGAAGGTCTCGTGAATACATCTGGATTTTCGGCAAAGTTCTTCCATAATGTGATGATGGCGATGGTTGCTGCCACGGTGATCGTGAGTTTTCAAACCGTTGGAACACTTCTGGTAATGGGAATGCTGATAGCGCCCGCTGCAACTGGTGCACTCTTTGCGCGCCGCATTTCGTCAATGATCATGATCGCTGCGCTTGTTGGATCATTATCTGTATATATAGGACTCCTCGCCAGCTACCACTACGACCTAGCCGCAGGGGCAAGCATCGTGCTCACTGCCGTCATTCTGTTTGCGCTCTCAGCGATTATTACCGAAACTCGAAAGTCGCTTTCGCGCCGACACGAAG
The DNA here is from genome assembly GCA_009698745.1 of Actinomycetota bacterium. Taxonomy (GTDB): domain Bacteria; phylum Actinomycetota; class Acidimicrobiia; order Acidimicrobiales; family Ilumatobacteraceae; genus UBA3006. The sequence goes on along the minus strand of WLPO01000030.1, from coordinate 13,310 downwards.
ATGATGACGACCACGAACATCCACACGCTCACGGACACGTACACATCTGATGGCTGCAACAACCGCGGCTCCGCACTCTCCGATTAGCGCCGATCACCTGTGCGTTGGTTATGGCAAACGCCCTGTCGTAGAGGGCGTCACACTCGACATGCAGCCAGGCGAACTCTTGGTGCTCATTGGCACAAACGGTTCGGGCAAATCAACACTGCTCAAGACTCTTGCAGGACTTATTAAGCCAGTGCACGGTGACTTACATCTGCTTGGCGAACACGCTGGGCAATTACCGAAGCGCGTTGCTTATCTTCCACAACATCCAGTGTCGTCACACACACTTCCTTTATGTGTGCGCGACATGGTGGCCATGGGTCGCTATGCACATCTCGGATTAGTGAAACATGCGAGCCCACGTGATCGAGAACTTGTTGAGGAATCGATGGTACGCGTAGGCATCGAAGCTCAGGCTGCTCTACCAATTCGAGATTTGTCTGGCGGCCAACAACAACGTACTCATTTGGCACAAGTGCTTGCCCGCCAAGCCGAAGTGCTTTTGCTCGACGAACCAACTGCCGGCCTAGACCTCAACGGTCGCAAGCTCGTCGCAGATCTTGTTGCAGCCGAGCGCGCACGAGGCGTGACCGTGGTGATGGCAACACACGAGCTCACCGATGCCGAACACGCAACATCGGTAATGCTGCTCGCTCAACGAGTTGTATCTGTGGGCCCACCTGATGTGGCTTTGCGCGATGAATACCTACGCGAATGTTTTGGTTTTACTCAGCCCCACTAACGCCCTCGAGCTCCAGCAGCTGTTTTTTCATTCTTAATCCAAGCGAATATCCACCGAGAGAACCGTCGCCTGCCACAACCCGGTGACACGGCACGATGATAGGAATTGGGTTTTTACCGTTGGCTGAGCCAACTGCCCGAAACGCTTTTGGATTTTTGATGTTTGCTGCTTGTTGACCATACGAAATTGTTTTTCCAAACGGAATTCGACACAGAGCACGCCAAGCCTGTTTTTGAAAATCTGTGCCTACAAGATCGAGAGCAACATCAAATGATGTGCGCCTGCCTGCAAAATACTGCTCAAGCTGCTTTTTGGTTTTTAATAGAATTGCCTGAGCAGATGGGTTCTTTTCAGTCACCGCCTGCTCGGCGTGGTTGCGAACGTCAATGGCAACAAGACCTTTTTCCGACGCCACCAGCCTGAGTTTGCCAACAGGTGAAGCAATGACCAACTGATTGCGCACCGTTTGCTTGCTATTCATGCCAGTGAATCTAACACTTCACTGCAACCTGTCAAACTGGAGAGATGACGACAACAATCATGATGGATATTGAAAGCCCAGCTTCAAAACGAATTGCACTCGTTGCTCACGACAATATGAAAGACGAAATGCTGGAGTGGGCTGCCCATCATCGCACCGAATTGTCACACCACATTCTCGTAGGTACTGGCACAACTGGTCGACTTGTACAAGAACACACCGGACTCGAAGTTGAGCGACTTCGTTCGGGTCCGCTTGGTGGCGACCAACAAATGGGTGCACGCATTGCTGAAGGCAAGATTGACATCTTGATGTTCTTTTGGGATCCGCTAGAACCACAACCACATGACCCTGATATCAAAGCACTCTTGCGCATTGCTGCGGTTTGGAATATTCCTGTTGCGTGCAACCGCGCGAGCGCCGACTTTATTATCTCTTCGCCACTGATCTCGCAGGTGTATCAGCGACGAGTGCCCGAATACCTGTAACTTTCCTTAAAGCGCTGGTGGCGCCGGTGGTCCATACTCGTTCATGTTTGGATCGCTGCGTTGGAGAGCGAAAATAAAACCGACAATCGGAATAATCGACCACCAACCTGCACGATTTGTGTCGTGCATGCGGCGCCAACCAACAGCGATAGACGGAACAATCATTGCAATTCCAAAGAGTGTCCCGACTGTCGAAGAAATTACCGTCAAAAAGTTTGAAGCAATCACCACAAACAACTCCCAAAACCAATAAGCCGACCGCGAAGATCTGCCACTGAAGTTTGCGTAGTTTTGAAACCCAGATTTAATAGCGGTTTTGAAGTTCACTCTTTGTCGCCCTGCGGCTTTGGCTCTTTTGGCAAGCCCAACACGCGCTCACCCACGATGTTGCGCTGAATCTGGCTTGTGCCACCCCAGATGGTTTCAGAGCGCGAGAAGAAAAACGTCGACATCATCGAGCTGACTGGATATCCCTCTCGACGCTTGTCGCGCAACGCACCCGGCCATGTTCCATCTGCTGGACCGGCATTGATCAACATCGAGTTTGCACCGTTGATGTCGAGTGCGAGTTCCATCGCTCGTTGGTGCATCTCGCTCCAATACATCTTGTTGCTTGCACCAAGCGCAAGTACACCCATGTCTTTTTTGTTTTCAAGTGTCGCACTCAGTGATCGCAGGCCGTTGTAACGCAAGATCTGAATCTTTGTGTAGTACTGCATCAAGCGTTGACGAATGGTGTCGTCATTGATCGTTCCATTTTCTTTGGCTGCAACAGACATCAAACGAAACTCTTCTTCAAAGCGGCGATAACCAGTTGTCGCGCTCATGCCGCGCTCAAATGCAAGAGTGCTGTTTGCTACCTTCCAACCATTGTTGACTCCACCGACCACGTTGTTCTTTGAGCAACGGGCATCAGTGAAAAACACTTCGCAGAACTCTGCAGTGCCGTCTGGCTGCACGATGCCTCGCACCTCAACGCCTGGTTGACGCATCGGCACCAGCAAGTAGGTGATGCCTGCATGCTTTACTGCTGACGGGTCTGTGCGCGTGAGCAAGAAGCAGTAGTCGGCGTGATGACCGCCGGTTGTCCAAACTTTTTGTCCATTGATAACCCATTCATCGCCGTCAAGTACCGCAGTGGTCTTGAGGCTTGCCAAGTCGCTGCCGCTGTTTGGTTCACTAAAGCCTTGGCACCAACGCATCTTGCCATTCAAAATCTGTGGCAAAAATTCTTTCTTCTGTTCTTCAGTACCCCACTGCAACAGTGTTGGTCCTACGAGAGTGTCGCCAAAAAAATCGGCGCGCATCGGAGCCTTTGCATTTGCAAACTCTTCGGCCAACACCACACCCTGCAAAGTCGACAAACCTTTGCCGCCGTATTCAACTGGCCACGTCGCACAAATCCATCCACCTTCAAACAACTTTGTCGGCCAACCTTCATTAAACGCTTTGCGTTCGGCCGATGACATCTCGAAACCTTTGTCGAACCATCCCTTTGGAAGGTTTGACTTCAGCCATGTTTGTACTTCGGTTCTAAAGGCTTCTGCCTCGGGGGTGTATTCGATCATCCCTCTATTCTGCCCGCTCACGAGCACTCCAGTCCAAGCGCAAGTCACGCCAACGCAGTACTGCGTTAACAGAGCCGTGACAATTGACTCGTAGAATTACTGCATGTTCAATGCGATTCTCGGCAGCAGCACTACCGAGACGCTCAATATTGGGCGCATTCTGCTTGATCTGACAATCATTTTGATCGTGGCGAAAGTAGCCGCAGAGATTTCCGACCGCATTCACGTGCCTGCCGTGATCGGCGAAATTATTGCTGGAATTTTGATCGGACCATCGGTCTTGGGTCTCGTCAATACCGGCGACATGCTCTCATTTCTTGCCGAACTTGGCGTCATCCTGCTGCTCATCCAAGTTGGGCTCGAGACCGACATTGTCGAGCTCAGGAGTGTGGGTCGCGCGAGCATCTTGGTTGCGATCATTGGCGTTGTTTTGCCTATGGCACTTGGCTTCGGAGTTAGCTCAATGCTCGGCGAATCAATCAACACTTCGTTGTTCGTTGGCGCAGCACTTACAGCAACATCAATTGGCATCACTGCTCGAGTCTTTGGAGACTTACGAGCACTTGCAACTGTTGAAGCGCGAACAGTTCTTGGAGCAGCAGTTGTTGACGACGTACTCGGCCTCATCATCCTCACAGTGGTTGCTCGCGTTGTCGAGCAAGGCAGTGTGGGCATTGGCACTATTGCATCAACCATCGCACTCGCTGTTGGTTTTCTTGCCGTCACGAGCACTGTTGGTTTCACCATCTTCCCTCAACTCTTCGCACGAATTGCGAAAGGTGCACGTTCAACATCCACAGTGTCTGTGGTTGCGATCGGAATTGCACTTGGTTTTTCGGTGCTTGCCGACAAAGCACACCTAGCCCCGATCATTGGCGCATTTGTGGCCGGCCTTGCCCTGCGACGCATCGCTACACACGAACGTGTTGAACGCGATGTCTCATCACTTGCCCAAATATTTGTTCCAATCTTTTTCTTAAACATTGGTATCTCAACAAATATTCGCGCAATGGCCGATGCGCGCGTAATTGGAGTGGCAATGTTGCTTTCAGTTGTTGCAATTGTTGCAAAAATTGCAGCCGCGTCTGGTGCCATCGGTTCGCGCGGCGACAAATTAACAATCGGCTTCGGCATGTTGCCCCGTGGAGAAGTCGGCCTTATTTTCGCAAGCATTGGTCTCAGTGTTGGGGCACTCTCAGAAGAGCTATACGGGTCGGTACTTGTTGTTGTGCTCGTCACAACGCTTGTTGCGCCACCATTATTGCGATGGAGACTTGGAACTCAAGCAGAAGCAATAGAAGACTCAACCGCACTTGCAATGCGACCACTCGAAGGCTGGGTCACGACCATTGATGGGCAAATAGTTCTCAACGGCTCTCCCCCTGTGCGTTCACTTGTAGAAATTGGTTTAGCTTCAGCGTCACTCGCAATAAATGCGCGACCAAGTAGCCAACTACTCGACTGGTTTGCCCTCCATCGCAACGCAACATTGAGCTGGAATGATGATACAACAATTGGTTTGTTGCGTGTGTTGCGGCTTGGTTCTGCCCGTTCGTGGAGGTTCCTAGAAACCATCGGTTTCATTCAACGCGCTCTTCCAGAAGTGTCCGAGGCAATGGCTGCACGATCAAGTGATTCAACCGAACTTGATCCAACACACTCGTTGCAGTTCCCCACTGTTGAAGCAATTTGTTTATCAACTACTGCACTTGCAAGCACCGATGATCTCGTACTTGCAGCATTTGCAAAAGACATTTCAGATTCTGGAGCAAACGGGCAAGGTGCAATTGCTCGACTTGGGCTTGATCTCGCGACCAGTAAGTCGGTGTTGATGCTTCTTGATGGCTCCCAACTCTTACGCAACATCGTGCAAAGCGAGCCGCTGCAGATCACACCGCGCCTTCTTTCGCAGATCGCAAACCACCTTAAAAATCCACTACTTGTCGAGCAATGCCGACAACTTGTTAGTGCGCGACAAGATTTGAGCGCTACTCAACATTTGGCACTCACTGGTGTAGTCGCAGATGTACAAGAAGTGCTCGCTCACCCAGACCTCGTTGATTCTGAATCAAACACTCTTGTAGAGAGTCGGTTGCAGGCAGCACTTGCACTCACTACTGATGAATCAATTCGCGCGCGCATCACCCATGCGCCAGCTAGTTATGCGCTCACCCACACACCAAAACAACTACTCGACCACGCGCTACTTGTTGAACCAATGCCCCGTTCGGGTGACGCGCGAATAGTTGTGTTGCCTACGACGAGCAACGATCAATGGTTGGTCAACATTGCGTGCCGCGATAGAGCTGCATTGCTCGCACGATTGTCTGGAGCATTGTCGTCTCTCGACCTCAACGTAATCAATGCCGAGATTGCTACATGGGCAGATGGTGCAGTTCTCGACATATTTACCGTGCAATCTGCAGACGAGCCTCGGATTGGTGCTGTGTCAGACGCAGTGCATCGATCATTGCAAACACGGAACGTGAAGACCTCGGGTGGACCATACAAATTGACTGTGCGACTCGATCACTCAGCGCACCCTTGGCACTCAATCATGCGCGTCGACGGCGATGACAACACAGGTTTACTACGCGACATCACAGCAACCTTGGCAAAACTAAAAGTTGTCATTCACCATGCCCAGATTGTTACCGAGCAGGGGCAAGTGCACAACATGTTTGAAGTATCAGACGCTCATGGCAGAAAACTTTCTGAACAAGCGTCAAACAAGATCATTCGCGCGCTTCGCTAGTTGTAGGGCCTCGCCAGCGAGCAGGCCATGCCGTAGAGTATTTCCATGACCATTACCGAGGCAGCACCTACAGGGACTGAACGCTGGACAAACCAGTGGAAAGAGCTGTACGAAGAAGTCATTAATACCGGACTGTGCACCGGATGTGCTGGCTGTGTGATTGCTTGTCCGCACGAAGTGATTGGTTACAAGCACGAAGAGGGAAACTACAAACCGTTTCACATTGAAGAAGAACTCGGCCTCGATAATTGTGGTCACGGAGAAAAAGGTTGCACGAGTTGCACACGAGCATGCCCACGCTTTCGCACATGGGAGCCAGACGCCGACATGCATCTGTTTGGCAAAACTCGTGATGACAGCGCGATGTACGGCCAATACAAGCAACTACTTCTTGTACGCGCCGCCGACGACAACGTGCACGAAAAAGGTCAAGACGGCGGCTTTGTTAGCGCCATGCTCATTTGGCTCATGAAGCACGACTACATCGATGCAGCACTCACAAGCTTCATGGAAGGCGACGGCACATCGTGGAAAGCATTGCCAGGCATTGCCCGCAACCCAGAAGACGTGCTCAAGGCTGCAGGTAGTCGTTACACATACTCGGCAAACACGCTCGCACTCAAGCAAGCACAAGAAGAAGGACTCAGCCGTTTGGCACTTGTTGGAATGAGCTGCCAATCGTCCGTACTTCCAATCATGTGGAAACGCAAAGTTGGCAAGACTGGTAAGCCATTCCTCTTCAACATTGGGTTGCTGTGCTCAAAAACATTTGACGATGCAATCTTTGAAGAACTCTTCTTGGCTAAGTACGGCCTGAAAAAAGAAGAGATGGTCAAGATGAACATCAAGGGCGCCTTCCAGATCTGGATGAAGGACGGCTCATTCCACGAAATTGATTTGAAAGAGTGTCATCAGTGGACGCGCGAAGGTTGCAAAACATGCCCAGACTTTGCTGCCGAGCATGCCGACATCTCAACCGGTGGTATCGGTGAAGACAACGCTTGGACACTGTGCATCGTGCGCACAGCACTCGGCGAAGAAGTAATGAACCGCATGATTGCCGACGGCAGCGTGATTGCTCGCCCAGCCGAGACCGATGCAACTGCAATGAAGCTTTTGAAATTGCTCAGTACTGTCAGCCGCCGACGCTGGCCAGCAACTGCAAACCCTGCCCCACTCGTTGGTGTACCGCCACCAAAAAAGAAGGCTGACGGAACGGTTCCCGCAGCCCACTAGTACACGAGCGTGTCGATATTTACTTGCTTATTTATTAGCGAGACGCACCGCTTTCGTAAACACATCATCCAACATTTTCTCGGTGAGCTTGCCGGTAAACGTGTTTTGCTGGCTCGGGTGGTAACTGCATACAAGCGAGTATTTTCCGGCTTGCACAACGACACCGTGGCCAAACTTGGGTCGTGGCTTGACACCGAGTTCATCGCACGCGGCCTGCAGTGCAAATGCACCTAGACAAACAATGACTTTTGCTTGAGTAAGTAACTCGAGTTCGCGCTGTAGAAATGGTGAACACTTCACACGCTCGGCTGGAGTTGGCTTGTTTTGAGGTGGCGCACACTTGACCGCTGCTGTCACCCAAGCATCGTTGAGCACAAGCCCATCGTTCACATCAGTTGAAGTTGGTTGATTGGCCAAACCTGCAGTGTGCATGGCTCGATACAACCAGTCGCCGCTGCGGTCGCCTGTAAATACTCTGCCAGTTCGATTTGCGCCGTGTGCACCTGGGGCTAAGCCAAGCACAATGATGCGCGCGTTCTTGTCGCCAAAGCCCGAGATCGGTTTGCCCCAATACACGTCGTCTCGATACGCGGCGCGTTTTTCGACGGCCACCTTGCGACACCACTTGACCAGACGCGGACACTTTTCACAGTCATGTACTTGTGCCTCTAGTTGGCGCAATGTGGGGCTACCGGCAGGTCGTGACACTGCATCGCACGATAGTTTGTGAGTGTCATGACTCGCGCAAAAAGCACCAAACCAACTCTTATTTTGATGGTTCGCCATGGTCGCACCCCCACCACCGGCAAGGTATTGCCGGGTCGAGCAAAGGGTCTGCATCTGGCCGAAAGTGGTGTGGCAGAAGCCAACCGCGTCGCCGAGCGCTTGTCAGAGATCAAGGGCATCACCGCCGTCTATGCGTCGCCACTCGAGCGCGCACGAGAGACCGCTGCCCCGATCGGCAAGATCCTCAAACACAAAGTGCAGATTCATCAAGGACTGCTCGAATGTGATTTTGGCAAATGGACTGGCGCGCAACTTACGGCGTTAATGAAAAAGCCAGAGTGGACAACGGTGCAAAAAGCTCCGAGTATTTTCCGTTTCCCTAACGGCGAGAGTTTTACCGAAATGCAATCGCGCATGGTCGGAGCGCTCGATGACATTCGTGCAAAGCACCCCGGAGAAATTGTTGTATGTGTTTCCCATGCCGACCCAATCAAAGCTGCTGTTGCGCATGCAATGGGAACCCATCTTGACTTGTTTCAACGCATCGTGATCAGTACGTGCTCGGTAAGTGCTGTTGCATATTCAATGAGCGGGCCAGTTGTGCTCACAGTCAACTCGACTGGCGGGTCACTGAGCGAGTTGCGTCCATCATGAGTGCGTTTTACGAATTTGATCAAGCCGATGCTTTCACCAGCGGTGCTCTAGGTGAGCCTGGTTCTCGATTGTTTGTGATTCAGGTGCGAGCCAACGGACAACGAGTGACGATGAAGTGTGAAAAGCAGCAAGTGGCAGCACTCGCCCAATACATGCGCCAACTACTCGCTGATGCACCAGATGCAGACGACCGGCCAATTGTTGATGCAATGCAACTCTCTTCCCCTATCGACATTGAGTTTGTTGTTGGAACTGTGGGCATTGCGTACGACTCACGAAACGATCGCATGGTCGTGCAGATCGAAGAACTCGTACCCACCAACGACGACAATGAGCCAATCGATGATGTTGACCCAGGTCGAGTGCGTGTACAGATGAGCCGTGGTCAGGCAGCAGCATTTTGTGAACATTCAGACGATGTGGTGGCAGCCGGACGTCCTCCCTGCATTTTTTGTGGCCACCCGATTGATCTTGACGGTCACGCATGCCCACGAATGAACTGATTGAAATCCTGCTTCACGGGCAGGTCGAAACTGTTTCGCGAATGCCACACAGCAGTAATGCAACTTTCCTGGTGAATGTCACGTGTAATGACAAAGAGGTTCAGGGAATATACAAACCGCTCAAGGGCGAACGCCCGCTGTGGGATTTTGAACCGGGTTTACATCGCAACGAAGTTGCCGCCTATCGCCTCTCTGAAGCAATGGGCTTAGGGATTGTGCCGCCAACAGTTTTGCGAGATGGTCCATTCGGTGAAGGCTCGGTACAACTCTTTGTAGATGTCGACGTGCAGCAGCACTATTTCACTATTTTTGAGCAACGCGAAGATTTGCATGACCAACTACGGGCCATGTGCGCATTTGACATTGTTGCAAACAACACCGACCGCAAAGGTGGTCATTGTCTCATTGACGCCGATGACAAAATCTGGGCAATCGATCACGGCGTATGTTTCTCCCCCGACTTCAAGCTTCGAACTGTCATTTGGGAGTTTGGCGGCGAAGAACTACCAGACAATCTTCGCGCCGTCATCGAACCACTCATTGAGGCAGTTCCCCTCGATATCTCAGCACTTCTGAGCAGTGAACAAGTTGTGGCCTTGCAAGAACGCGCTCAGTGGATCTGTGAAGGTGGAGCATTCCCCATCGACCGCAGTGGCACGCGGTACCCGTGGCCCCTCCTGTGAGCGATTTCAATCAACTCATCGACCGCAGCGATCTAGATGGTTTGGTGCGCACGGTGGACGACTTGTGTTCAAGTCGCGATTGGTCATCACTCTTGCAACTGCGAAACTCGTGCAGGCTCGCAACCGCAAGTGGCAAGCAACTGTGGCCAGCATCGACACTTGCTGAATACCGCCTTGCATTGCTCGCACCTGCACACATCGCAGCCAAGGTGCTCGAAGAGGGTTCCGGGAGATTTACTCTCGGACCACTCACCGAAGTAATTGCCCAGAGCCATCAGTGGTCGGAATTACAACACGAGTTGCCACATTCGCCAATTGCATCGTTTGTCGCTCACGAGTGCGCGTTGCGCGGGCAACATATTGAAAACTCTGCCGATGTTTTTGATGCACTCGAGACCCCACTTGAGTTGCAGTCATGGGAGCCCAACTACGAGCTAGCCGTCTACCGTGACAACTCTGCAGAATTTCCTTCACCCGAGCTTCCGCAAACCTCTACTGGCCGAGTCGTGTCTGCCGCTCCTTCTACAGAGGTAGCAAATTTTCAGGACATTGATGTCGTAGATGCCGTGCATCAACTTGTTGGTGCTTGGGCTACTTCTTCTAACGGAACATTGCAGGTTGGTGCAGCGCGCGGCGACGAAACCCATGCGCTTGCATCTATCAAAGTTGCTTCGGCGACATTGCGCGCGCTTCAACCAACTCAAGCGTTGGCGTTATTGGCCTGGGCCGGCGCAAGCGGTGGCGCATTTGGTCGGCGTCGTGGCGCTGCAGCAGGGCGTGATGGTGCGTGGTGGTTGCTCGGTGCGCTCTCGGGACGCTCAAACCAATGGCCACTCGACAACGATGAGATTCGTGATGTACTGCATTCATTGCAATGGTCGTGGTTTGATGCAGACGAGAGCCCAACAGGCTGGCAACTGCAACTCGTGATCGTTGATGAGCAACGCGGTTTGTCCTGGGCTATCAATGCCCGAGACTCGGTTGCTTGACAACCACAGCACGACCTGTGTAACACTCAAAAACGTGGACGAATTAATTGGAAAAAACTTAGATAGTCGGTTCGATGCTATCGACAAGCGATTCGACGCCATTGACCTCCAATTCGAAGTAATTCGCCGCGAAATGAATGAAGGATTCAGTCGAATTGAATACTTCCTCACCGATCACTGGACAAACAACATCAAATTGATGATTGCTACGAACATCGCAGTCTTCGGCACTGTCATTGCCTCGCTTGCGTTGCTCTCCAACTACCTCAAATAGGTTATGGGGTCACACATTTCTGAACGTACGCAGTTTTGTCGGAATCATCAAGCCACCTGAGCTCAACTTTGCGCTGCACACTCGTACCGATATTTTTTGTTACAGCACCGAATCCCTCGTACCGCATCGATACTCGAACACCTTTTGCAACCAGATAATCAGAAACATTGCGGGCACGCGACAGTGAAAGATTCTTCAAATACTCGGCTGAGTCAATTCCGTTCTTACGTGCAAACCCAGAGACAAGCACAAGTCCGCCACGCTTAGCCATCACGGTCGCTACGCGATCTAATTCGCGTTTGTCTGTGGCATCCAGTTTCGGAGAATCAGCGTCAAAAATGATGCCATCCGATAACTTTTCACCAACCAAAACTGGTGAGTTGGATTTCTTTGCGCTTGTTTCGGTCTTGCATTCAAGAACCGTAGGAGCATTGTTGTCAACAACCGGCGCAACTGGAACCGCTGGCGCAATAGTTGTTGGTGCCGTAGTGGCTGGCGCCGAAGTGGCTTTTCCTGAGATAACAATATTTTTTGCTCCACCGATATTTTTTTGACCCTGAGGAATGGGGGTCTTTTTCATTACGTTTCCTGCAATGTCGGTTGGTGCCAACTTTAAGGCAAACGAATCGACAGTTAGGTCGCTACTGAAATCCCCAACATTGACTATGTAGCTTCCTTCCAGAGTGGTGGCAGCTGTTTGTGTTACGACAACTTTTGCTTTGGTATCCAAAGTTGCAGTAACAGATCCACCCGGAATGATGCTTTCATTTACGGTTGCTCTAATTTTTACTTCATCTCCAACATTCTTTTTACCATTAACTGCAGTTGTTGAAAAGGTAGTCACGATTGGCGCAACAGTGTCAATAGTGATTTTGAGCACCGGAGACTTCGGTGAAGTTTTACCCGCCTTAGATTGTTGCGAAGTCACTGACCAAACCCCATCAGTCAGCTTGCCAAGCGCGCAGCTTGTCACGGTAGGAGAAGCAATGAACGTGCAAAATACCGTCTTGGAGTCTTTTACCGCTGCTACTTTCACCAAGTAACCGTCAGTTCTTTCTGAAACCGAAATTGTTGGAGTGTTGTCAAAAGTGATGTCGTCAGTGTTTGAATAACCAGAATCAGAAGAGGCCACTAAGTCAGGTTTGGTCGATGGCGAACTAGTTGTAGATGGAGCAACCGTTGTTGCAGGAGCATCTGTGGTCACGGGTGCAACCGTGACAACTGGGGCAACAGACGTTGCAGCAGGTGTAACCGTGACGGTCCGAGCGGTTGGTGAGTCACCATTTGCATTGACCGCTTTTATATAAATAGTTGTGAGTACGCCATTGGTGAGCCCCGGAATTGTGATTGGACTAGTTGCGCTTGCAGGACTTAACGCGGTGTACGTCACTCCATCGATGGAATATTTGTAGTTCGTAATTGGAGATCCACCATTAGAACTAGGTGTGAACGTCACAGTGGCTGAACCATCTCCTGGAGTTGCAGTCATTCCTGTTTGAGGTCGCGACGGAAGACCAGTTCCAATAGAGCATCCCCCTCTCGAGTTAATGCCGCCCACGTTGCCCCAGCTGCTCTCTCCAGGGCCATTCGCATTTACCGCCCTGAGATACACGTAAGTCATCTGCCCTAGAGGTCTGTTATACGTCGTGAAATCAAAAACAAAAGGCTGTGTAGTAGTGGCTGGACTAAATGCCGTAAAAGTAACGTTGTCAAAAGAGTATTCATAGTTTGTGATGGGCGATCCACCATCAGACCCCGGGGTAAAGGTCAACGAAATTTGACCAGTTGAATCCATCGGCTGGGTGCAGTTGCCAACAAAATTCGTCGGGCGCAACGGCGTCGAGCCTACTGCTGATGCAATTTGGTTAGACATAAATGGAATCCCAGAAGCGACTGAAATACCGCAGAGCGCGAGTGTAGCGATCACTCTCATCAAAGGATTTCTTCGGACTCGATTGCCACTGCTCTGGCCTTGGGTGGATTCTGCTTTGACGCCAATAAATCTGCCAAGTTCCATGTGAGGCCCTCTCATTTCGGTGATTCCTTGTGAGGTCTAACATTATTAGAGACCGCTAGGCAATGCCTCCGACTGAAAATTTTTAACTAGGATTTGTTTGTGGCTGAAATAAACAACACTCGCGAGCGATTGCTCAAGGCAACCGCTGC
>WLPO01000003.1 GCA_009698745.1 Actinomycetota bacterium | reverse complement strand
CCGTCACTCTGGGGAGTGGTGTAACTGGCAACACAGCAGATTCTGGTTCTGTTATTCAGGGTTCGATTCCTTGCTCCCCAACTTCGCAACTCAACAGTGCGATGCTTTTTGTCGCGGTAGCCTTGTGTTGCTACTTGGCCCCATCGTCTAGTGGCCTAGGACATCACCCTCTCAAGGTGGCGGCACGGGTTCGAATCCCGTTGGGGCTGCTCATTGCTCGATCGAAGCGACTACAGATTTTTCATTGCAGGTCGTCGATGCGCCCAAGGCAAAGCAACTTCGAGTTGTGCAGCGAGGCGCAACAAAATGTCTTCACGGCCATAGGCGGCTACTAACTGAATTCCGATCGGAACTCCTTCAGGCGTCCAATGCAACGGCAAACTGATTGCTGGTTGACCACTCGTGTTGAACGCAGCAGTGAAAGCAACGAAATCGCCCGCAACCTTCATCGGCTTCATGGGATCTTTGGGGTCGTTGGCAAATTGCCCAACCTTGAGTGGCACTCGACTGACTGTTGGCGTAACGAGAATGTCCCAACCGTCTGCCCACCATTGCGCGACCGCACGTCGATAATGCGAGGTTGCAAGAAATGCGCTTGCATAATTCGTTGCAGAAGTATTTTTTGCATACTGCGCCATTGTCCAGTTGACCAGTTCAAAATCATCACTCGTCACTTCTCGACCGAGTAGAGCCGCAGTCGCTTCGCAAGCAACGGACATGTTTGTGCCCCAGATTGCAGTGAAGCGTGGAGGGAAAGACGCATCTTCAAGTGCCAGTGGCCATGAAGCATCAACAAAGTGGCCGAGTTGTTCAAGTTGTTTGGCGACATTGTGAACACCCAGGACACACTCGTGATCGATGTCGCCGGCAAGTGGGCGATGATCGAGAAAGCCAATGCGGAGTTTTTCGACAGGTGCACCAACTTCGCTGAGAAATGATCGCGATGGGGTAGGTGCAATGACCCGATCTCCAACACCCGGGCCGTGCGTTGCATCGAGCAGCGCAGCGCAATCGCGCACTGTGCGTGTAACTACATGTTCAACACCAAGATTCGTTTCGTCTCTCATGGGGGCGGCAGTGATGCGACCTTGGCTGACTTTGAGTCCGACAAGACCGCAACATGCAGCAGGGATTCGAATTGAGCCGCCACCATCTGTGGCATGCGCTGCCGGAACGATGCCTGCAGCAACTGCTGCGCTGCTGCCGCCACTTGATCCACCAGAAATTCTGCTGGTATCCCACGGCGTACGTGTTGCACCCCATGCTTCTGGTTCGGTGGTTGGAACACTTCCAAACTCCGGGGAGTTTCCGCGACCAAAAATCACAAGTCCTGCGCGTATAAATCGTTTGACGTGTTCGGTGGTGTACGTAGAAATGTGATTGGCGTTTTTGAGCGCGATATTGCCATTAGAGATGGGCTGACCTTGGAGAGTCGCGTTGAGATCTTTCAAAATAAATGGCACGCCACGAAATGGCATTGATTTGTCATCGGGGAGCGAGGCTGCGACTTTGCGTGCATCGTCGTCCCAGCGGTATGTGAGCGCGTTGATGGCGGGGTTGAGTTTGTCGGCACGTTCGAGTGACGCGTTGAGCAGCTCGAGCGGTGTGACTTCGCCGTTTCGTACAAGTTGGGCTTGATCAGTGGCGTCGAGCCATTGTGTGTCATTCGCAATTGAAGCCATCATTACCCCCTAGTGTTGTTCGCTGATGAGTAACTCTTCCGAACCGACACAACTTACCGCACGCGACGTACTGCGATTTACGAACGCGCGCCGCATGCTGGGCAGCAGTTTTGCATTTCACATTGGCGTATCGCTTCAAGCGGCAACTCTCGGAAAGCATATTTTTGACGTCACTGGTCGCGCTATTGATATTGGATGGCTGGGCTTGGCCGAATTTGGACCAATAGCTCTGCTTGTGTTGGTAAGTGGAAGCGTCGCCGACAGGTTTAACCGTAAGCACGTCGCTGCGTTGGCGCTTGTTGGAGAGATGCTGTGTGCAATTGCACTCGTTATCTATTCGTTGTCTGATCCGACAGCTGTATGGCCGTTCTTTGTCATTGCTGTTGTTTTCGGTATCTCTCGCGCATTTTTGTCTCCGGCTACGCGCGCGATGTATCCAATGGTCGCGCCAGATGGAGGCTTACCGCCAATCATTGCGATGTCGTCCGGTGTATGGACATCGGCGATGATCATTGGGCCGGCAGCATCAGGATTTCTGTATTCAGCCGCTCCGTGGGTTGCATATGCAACGACCACCGCGTTGATCTTTGTCGGCATTGTTGGCATCATGCGTGTGCAACTTGAGCGCGACCCGACACCACGCGACCCAGATGACAAGGCGACACTGCGTTCAGCAATGGAAGGTCTCTTTTTTATTCGACGTACACCAATTTTGTTGGCCGCAATTTCACTCGATCTTTTTGCGGTGTTGTTTGGTGGTGCGATTGCACTGTTGCCAGCAATTGCAGAAGAGCAATTGCATGTAGGTGACGTTGCGTATGGGTGGCTACGAGCATCTGCCGGTATTGGTGCTGCTGCGATGGCATTATTTTTATCGATAAAGCCTTTGCGTCGAAACGTTGGCAAGGCACTGCTTATTGCGGTCGGAGTGTTTGGCGTCGGCACGATCGTGTTGGGTGCAACACATACATACTGGATCGCATTTGCTGCAGTGTTAACACTGAGCGCCGCAGACATGGTGAGCGTGTTTATTCGTGGATCGATTGTTCCATTAGTGACCCCAGACTCAAAACGGGGTCGTGTTTCAGCTGTAGAAAACGTATTCATTGGCGCAACAAACGAGCTTGGGGCATTTGAGTCTGGAGCGGCATCACAAGCCTTTGGCACTCCTGCAGCAGTGATTGGTGGAGGTGTCGCTACTCTTGGTGTCGTGGCCATCTGGTGGTTTGGGTTTAAACCGTTGAGAGACATCGACATGTTTAGTGATTTGGATGCCCCAGAAAATCCTGTATGAAAGTCATCACCGCTTGTCCGCTTGATTGCCCCGACTCGTGTTCCCTTGAAGTAACCGTTGAGCTCGGCAAAATCGTTGACATAGATGCTGCGCCTGTCGGCGAGCAGGCAAACCCTTTGACCGACGGATGGATTTGTAAAAAAGTGAAGCATCATGCGATGCGCGTCTATTCAAAAGAGCGAATCATGACGCCATTGATTCGCACAGGTGAAAAAGGGTCCGGACAATTTCGGAGCGCAACATGGGACGAAGCAATGACCCTGGTGGCAGGCAAAATCTCGAATGCGATAAGCGAATTTGGACCCGACAGCGTGCTCCCGTATCTGTACAACTCTTCTTCTGCTCGTATTGATAAAAAGCGTTTAATGCCACATCTCTTTGAGCGATTGGGGTGTCCCGAGATTGAGCACACCATCTGTGCTGGAACGAGTTCGGCGGCTTGGGAGCGAGTGTTCGGCGACATGTTGTCGAGTGACCCGATGGATCTCGTCCACTCAAAACTCATCGTGGTGTGGGGTGCGAATCCTGGCGCGAGCAATACGCATTTGCAGCCCATCATCGCGCAAGCAAAGAAGAATGGCGCAGTTGTAGTGGTGATCGATCCACGTCGCACAAGTGCTGCAGCTCGAGCAGATTTACATATTGCTCTGCGACCTGGAACTGATGTGGTTTTTGGGTATGCAGTTGCTAGGTGGATCAATGAGCAACATCGAGTTGATAACGACTTCGTAACACAGCATGTAACCGGAGCAGCGCAATTTTTGCTGGCAGCTAATGAGTGGACGCTTGAGCGTGCGAGTGAAATCTGTGATGTACCTATTGAGGACATTGTGCGCTTCGCCGAATTGGTGACAACCATCAAGCCCGCGACGCTGCGAGTTGGCTTGGGCATGGAGCGCAATCGCAATGGTGGAAGCGCATATTTGGCTGCATTCGGAATGTGGGCGTTGACTGGAAACTTCGGCACGGTGGGTAGCGGAATTTATGGTTCGACTTCGGGGGGATTTCCAAACAGCGTGTTGGCGCAGTGGCCGCAAGGTGTCGATCGACCTACGCAAAAGAAAATGAATATGAATCGAGTTGGTCGCGTTCTGCGCAGTGAGCCCGGAGCGTGGCATGTTCCTGCCAAAGTGTTGGTGATTCAAGGCGCTAACCCGGCAGTAACAGCAGTGGATCAGCAGGGAATGCTCGAGGGGTTAGCAAACGAAGACGTATTTGTGGTGCTGCACGAGCAGGTGATGACCGATACTGCGGTATTTGCAGATGTTGTGTTGCCCGCGACAACACACTTTGAGATTCACGATGTTGTGGGCTCGTACGGGGCGTATGTCGTTCAAGAAAATCGTCGTGTTATTGAGCCGGTGGGTGAGTCACGAAGCAATGGCGAATTAGCAGAGGCGCTTGCTGTAGCGCTTGGCTTTTCGGCAGACGAGTTTGATGCATCGCAGCAAGCGATTGAAACTCTTGTGAGCGAATCGATGTGTGGAACAACTCCTGTACGACCAGTGGGGGGCACGATTCAGTTTCGTGATGTGTTTCCATCGTTGGAAGAACAACGCATGCGGATTTGGGAATTAGATGACGAAATGCCTGGGCCTCAGTATGAACAGTTGGTCGATGGCGCACATCCACTCACTTTGTTGACACCTTCAACCTCATTCACGATTAACTCGATGTTTGGAGACACCTTGCCACCGCCGGCTGTACTGAAACTGCACCCAATCGATGCAAGCATGCACGGGGTTGTGACTGGCGAGACTGTGACGATGTTTAACGATCGTGCGACGATTTCAGTTGAGGTTGAAGTTGATGCATCAATGCGCCAAGGCGTATGTGCGATGCCGAAGGGTTTATGGCGCCGCAGTATTGCAAGCGGGCTTACTGCAAATGCATTTGCACCAGACACGTTCTCGGACTTGGCAGACGGAGCTTGCTTCAACGATGCACGGGTGCAGATAAAAAAACTTGCCACCAAGTAATCTTTTTCTATGGCTCAAGAGGTGAAGATGTCCAAGGAATCAAAAAAGTTCGGAATTATTCACGAATTCAAGTTGTTCATCAATCGCGGAAGCGTGGTGGATGTCGCAGTTGCCTTTGTGATGGGTGCAGCTTTTAAGACAATTGTCGATGCAGTTGCTGGCGATGGCAAAAACAATCAAGGCGTACTCGGCGGACTGGTTGGTGCGGTGTTTGGCGGTACGCAACCAAACTTCAATGACAAAGGGTTCACGCTCAACGGAAGTTTCATTCCAGTCGGGTCGTTGTTTACTGCTTCGCTCAACTTTGTGATGGTGGGTGTGGTGATGTTTTTTGTGATTAAGGCATATGGCAGATTCCGCAAGGAAGAGACGGCTGAGACGACCAATGAGTTGCTTGCATCAATTCGGGATGAGTTGCGTAAAAATCCCGTAGAATAAAGCAAATGTTTCGCCCAACCCCCACGTGGCGACGAGTGCTGAAGATCGCCGCGCTTGTCTGTGCTTCGAGCCTGACTATGACCGGTTGCGGTGTTATCAACTATTTGACAAACAGAAGCAATGTCGTCGATGGAGTCGGACGAATTCCTGGCGGAGATTTTTCAAGTCTCGTGACATTGCCAGATGGTGTGTCCATTGATTTTCCGGAACTTCTCGGACCGATGATGGGCCCGCAGGTTGGTGGGCCACGAGTGCTGATGATCGGCGATTCGATCATGGCCAGCACCTCAAGCCGTTACGGAAACGAGATGTGTGACACATTGGTGCAACTTGGTTGGCAAGTGGAAGTAGAGGCCCAATCAGGCAGTTTCGTTGACTTCGGTTTGAAAGTGCTGGATGAGCGACTAGATGCAGGCTGGGATACAGCTGTTGTATTTTTGGGCACGAACTACGACGGCAATCAAGCAAATTATGAAAACAAGATGCGTCAGATTTTTGAGAAATTGTCGCCGATGCCCTTTGTGGTCTTGACAACTGGAATGTTCAATCCGCGGCAACAAAAAGTAAACGACGTAATCATGAAACTTGCCTCCGATTTTTCGAACGTGACGGTGTTGGACTGGGGAACAATCTCTACAAACAATGGGATACTTGGCAAAGATCGAATTCACTTGTCAGCAGACGGTAGGTCGGTGTTCGCTGCGGCGATTGCGCGAGCACTTGAGTTTGCTCCAACTCGAGAAGGTGAATGTCTGCCAATGTTTTTTAAATCGGACGCACCGGTGCCGGGAGTAATGCCAGCAGAGACAGTTCCAGTTACTACTGACTCGTCGACACCCGATGCAGGTGTGTTACCTGACACCTCAACAACTCTGCCGTAGGAAATATCTACCTGTAGTTTTGTCGCATGACAAAACGTATGAACATCGGAATTTTTGGATCCAACAACGACAGCACTATTGATGGTGTAGTCGCTGAAGCTGCTCAAGCGGAGCGCGACGGGTTTGCTTCGTACTGGCAGTCACAGATTTTTGGTCTTGATGCACTTTCGACGTTGAGTGTTGTTGGTCGTGAAGTGCCTCGTATTGAACTTGGTACCAGTGTGATTCCTGTGTATCCGCGTCACCCAATGATGTTGGCCCAGCAGGCCTTGACTGCAAACCAAGCAGCGGGCGGGCGTCTGACTCTTGGAATCGGTCTTGGTCACAAAGTTGTTGTTGAAGGTATGACGGGCATGTCATTTGACAAGCCTGTGCGTCACATGAAGGAGTATCTCTCAATCTTGATGCCACTTATCCACGATCAGAAGGTGTCGTTTGCTGGTGAAGCGTTGACGACTCATGCCGAACTGACGGTTGGAAAACCGCAAAGCTGCGGCGTTGTTGTTGCCGCTCTAGGCGCGCAGATGCTCAAGCTTGCTGCTGCATTCACCGAAGGAACACTCACATGGTGCACCGGTCCAGAAACATTGCGCACACTCACCGTGCCAACGATCGTGCAAGCAGCCGAACAACTTGGTCGCCCAGCGCCACGCATTATTGCGGCGCTACCAATGTGTGTAACGAAGAATGTTGCCGAAACTAAGGCAAGGGCTGCAAAGACGTTTGTCGTGTATGGACAATTGCCGAGCTATCGCGCAATGCTCGACCACGAAGGCGTGGCTGGCCCCGAAGACGTGGCCATCATCGGTACGGCGAGCGAAGTGTTTGACAGGATCGCAGCACTGCAAGAATTTGGCGTGACCGACTTTGGTGGTGTGGAGTTTGGTGGAACACCGGACGAAGCCAATGACACCCGCGAAGTGCTGAAGAGCCTGCTGAAGCGATAATTATCGAACGTTGATTTGCACGCCACTTGTGGCGTTAACAGCATCAAAAAAATCATTGCCCTTATCGTCAACGACGATGAATGCAGGGAAGTCGTGAACCTCGATCTTCCAGACAGCCTCCATGCCCAATTCGGAGTATTCGAGCACTTCGACTTTGGTGATGCAGTCTTGTGCGAGCCTCGCGGCAGGACCACCAATTGAACCGAGGTAAAAACCGCCGTAGGTATTGCATGCATCGGTAACTTGGCGAGAGCGGTTGCCCTTTGCGAGCATCACAAAACTTCCACCAGCTGCTTGAAATTCCGCAACGTAACTGTCCATGCGTCCGGCCGTAGTTGGACCAAATGAACCAGACGCCATACCTTCAGGTGTTTTTGCCGGGCCGGCGTAATACACGCAATGGTCTTTCATGTATTGCGGCAAGCCTTCGCCTGCATCCAAGCGTTCTTTGATTTTGGCGTGCGCAATATCTCGTGCAACCACCATTGGTCCGCTCAACATCACGCGAGTCTTGACGGGATACTTCGACAGCGTGTCGCGAATCTCGGACATTGGCTGATTGAGATCAATCGCAATGACCTCAGATGCCAGTTGGTCGGTGGTGACTTCAGGAAGAAAACGCGCTGGGTCAGTTTCGAGCACCTCGAGAAATACTCCGTCTGCTGTGATCTTGCCGAGCGCTTGACGATCAGCGCTACACGACACGGCCATTGCAACCGGGCAACTTGCACCGTGGCGTGGAAGCCGAATAACTCGAACGTCATGGCAAAAGTATTTTCCACCGAACTGCGCACCGATGCCAGTTTGTTGTGCGAGCTTGAGCACCTTGGCTTCTAACTCGATATCGCGAAATGCGTGACCCGCTTTGCTGCCCGATGTAGGCAACGAATCGAGATAGTGAGTGCTTGCAAGCTTTGCGGTCTCTACTGCAAACTCGGCCGACGTGCCACCAACCACAATTGCTAAGTGATACGGAGGGCATGCTGCGGTGCCAAGTGTCTTCATTTTGTCGAACAACCATGGCAACAACGTTTTTTCGTTGAGCAATGCCTTTGTCTCTTGAAACAAATAACTCTTGTTGGCCGAACCGCCGCCCTTGGCTATGAAGAGAAATTTGTATTCGTCACCGTCGACTGCAGCAATTTTTATCTCTGCAGGAAGGTTTGTGTCGGTATTGACTTCTTCAAACATCGACAGCGGTGCAAGCTGGCTGTAGCGAAGGTTGCTCGTTTGGTATGTGTTGTATATGCCGCGGCTGATGGCTTCGTCATCGCCACCACCGGTGAATACTCGCTGGCCCTTTTTTGCTTTAACAATCGCAGTGCCGGTGTCTTGACACATTGGCAACACGCCACCTGCTGAGATGCTGGCATTCTTGAGCAAGTCGAGTGCAACAAAACGATCATTGTCGCTGGCCTCTGGGTCTTTCAGAATGCTTGCTAATTGTTGCAAGTGCGACGTGCGCAGCAAGTGAGCAATGTCGCGCATTGCATGCTCAGTGAGGTGCGTGATTGCTTCTGGCGAAACTTTAAGGAATGTTCCTTCGCTTGTTGAAAAAGTAGAAACACCTTGCTTGGTGAGTAATCGGTATTCGGTTGTGTCCGGACCGAGAGGAAGCAACTCTGAATGTATGAACGGCTCTTGGGGTGGCTTGGCCATACCTACACGCTACGCATGACTTAGGCCAGCGCTGGTGTGCCCTTGAACGAGCCGGGATCGCCCGCCACTGGAAACTGGGGTTGCTGCCACTGCACGGTTTGCGCGATCTGGTTCGCAACGGTGCGCCATGATGCTGGACTCCAACCTTCGGCTGCTGCTGGCACTGTGCCATCGCTCTGAATGAAGACGAACGCTGGCAATTGGCTGAGGCCAAGCTGCTTGATCATGATGCGATCTGGGTCTGAGAATGTGAGGAACTGATCGGCGAGTGGTCCGAGAAATAGTTTTGCCTCGGATGGGGAACCAGCAACAATGAAGTTGACCCGAACTGCCGCGTCAGCAAATTGGTGCAACACGCGCGCTGCCGTTTCGAGAATCCATGCACTTTCGTTGGTGAACGGATCGATAACTACGGATGCGAGATGGAAAGTTGTGAGCCATTCGCGCAACGGGCGGGCATCGCCCTTGAGCGGTTGGAGCATGGTGTCGAGGGAAGGTGAAGTTGTCACACAATTGACGGTAGCAAGTCGGCACTATCGTTTGGGAAATGCACCCGATTGAGCATCTGCGGTATGTGGCACGTGCCACTGGGGCAGACCCTGTTTCGCTTGTCAATGAAACGGCTCAGGCCCTTCGTGGTCTGCGGTCTGAGCCTGCAGGGTTGGTGCTTGCGGCTCGCCGAATTGTTGAGCGACACCCAACTTGTGCGCCTTTGTGGTGGCTCTGTGCAAGTGTGCTTGCTGCGGCCGAACCTTTTGAAAAGGCTCGAGAGTTAAGTGACCTCATGGACGCAGACGCAACCACAAATCATTTGGTTGACGCATTGCCTGCAGATGCGACTGTGTGCATTGTTGGGTGGAATCCGACAGCACTCGAAGCAATTGCCCGGCGCGGCGATTGTCGCGCAATCATCGTCGACTCGTTTGGCACCGGTGATGCCGCGGTTAATGCACTTGAACGACTTGATATTGAAGTGCAGGGCGTGACATTGGAGCATGCAGCAATCGGTGTGCAGATGAGCGATGTCGTGATAATTGATGCACTTGGTTGCGGTGGTACCGAAGTGCTGAGTATCGGAGGCTCACATGCAGTTGCAGCACTTGCATATTGTGAGAACAAATCGGCGTGGACTGTGACGAGGCTTGGCACGCGACTGCCGATCGAATTATGGAATGCGATGAAGCTGGCCAATCGGGATGCCGATGCACCGTGGCGCAGCGATGTAGATGTGGTTTCTCGGCAACTGTTGGGGCGCTTTATTGGACCTACGGGTGTTTCAGATATAGAAGTAAATACAGAGCAAAGTAACGGGCAAAATAACGTGCCGAATTTTGTTGGGGAATGCCCAGCGTCCACCGAGATGCTGGTACGAAGCGCGATGTAGCCTGAGAGCCATGTCTTTACGCTCACGCAACCTCCCACGCCGTTCCTGTCTCGCAATTCCTGGTTCATCTGAAAAGATGATGAACAAAGGACCTGGCACTAATGCCGACATGGTGTTCTTGGATCTTGAAGATGCAGTTGCACCAAAAGAAAAAGAAGCATCCCGCGCCCGCATTGTCAGTGCGATTCGCGGAAACGACTGGGGCAACAAGGTTTTGTGCGTGCGCATCAACGACTGGAGCACCAAGTGGACTGCCTACGACATTTTGGAAGTAGTCGGTAATGCAGGAGATCGTCTGGATGAAATCATGTTGCCGAAAGTTGAAAATGCTGCACAGGTTGTGGCTGCAGACTTGTTGCTGCGACAAGTAGAGATTGCAAGCGGACTGCCAGTTGGTCACATCGGAATTGAAGCGCAAATTGAAACTGCTCGTGGACTCATCAACGTCGAAGAGATTTGTGAGGCAAGCCCTCGTCTCGAGACCATTATTTTTGGACCAGCAGACTTTTCGGCAAGCATGGAAATGCCTGTGCTCACCGGTGGCGTGCAGATCGAGGATTACCCAGGAGATCACTTTCATTACGTGTTCAGCAAGATTCTGATGGCTGGTCGCGCAAACGGTTTGCAAGTAATTGATGGACCATTCCTGCATGTGCGTGACAATGATGCATTGCGCGAATATTCAAAGCGCACACGCACACTTGGTTACGACGGCAAGTGGGCGTTGCACCCGGACCAAGTAGATGTTCTCAATGACGTGTTTTCACCGACACAAGAACAGTTTGACAAGGCATGGCAGATTTTGGATGCTTACAACCAAGCAACCGAAACTGATGGCAAGGGTGCCGTGATGTTTGGTCTCGAGATGATCGACGAAGCAAGTCGCAAGATGGCTCTGAAGTTCATCACTCGCGGTGAACTTGCAGGTCGCACTCGCACACCACAAGCGTGACGAAACGTTTTGACGCCATCCTGTTTGATGCAGGTGGCATCTTTTTACTACCTGACCCAGTAACACTCGGTGCTGTTATTCGTCCGCTTGGCGGTGACGGCAGTATTGAAAGCCTGACCCGAGCGCATTACGCGGGCATGGCTGCGATAGATGCGATTGCTCAGCGAGAGCAAGGCAAATCGATTGATGCGTTTAGCTGGGACGGATACCGACGTGGATACGCGTTGAGCGCCGGTGTGGCAGAAAAAGATATTGATACTGCGATTGTTCGGTTACGTAATGTCTTCTCGCCGTTTTTGTGGCGGTTTCCACTGCTCGAGTCGGCTGCTGCTTTGTGGAAGATGCATCTCGCTGGATTACCGATTGGGATTGTGTCAAATGCAAGCGGTCAAGTTGAGGCGACGCTCGCCAATCAGTGCATCTGCCAAGTGGGGGCTGGTGCAGGAGTGCCTGTAGAGATCGTGACCGACTCGCATGTGATTGGGGTGGCAAAACCGCACCCCGAGATATTTGCAGACGCATTGCGCTTATTAAACGGAAAAGGAATTTCCAACGATCGCATCGCGTATGTAGGCGACTCGTTTGTGAATGACGTTGGTGGTGCTCGAAATGCAGGGCTCGTGCCAATATTGCTCGACCCGTACGATCACCGTGCGCATGAAACGTGCGAGCGAATTCATTCGCTGCACGAACTACTTGCGTTTATCTAGATTTATTTAGCGCCAGACTCTTCAACGAGTTTGCGTGCGATCACCTTGAGACACAAAGTTTCGTCGGCACCTTCAAAAATTGAGAGTACGCGCGCGTCAACGAACAATCTGCTCACCGAATATTCTTCGGCGTAGCCAAAGCCACCGTGGATCTGCATTGCTTCTCGTGTGACCCACTCGGCCGCTTTGCATACGTATGCCTTGACCATGCTCGCTTCCATTTGGCCTTCGCCCTTGCCCATCAACTTGGCTACGACGTAACTGAATTGTCGTGAAGCCTGAATGATGGCTGCCATGCGCCCAAGTTTGATTTGTGTGAGTTGATATTCAGAAATGTTGCTACCAAACACTTTGCGATTGCTGGCGTAGGCGAGTGCTGCTTCGTAAGCAGCCTGCATCACACCGACAGCGCGCGCTGCAGTTTGTAGTCGGCCGTTTTCGAAGCCGCTCATTTGGTAATAGAAACCTTTGCCGAGACCCGCTTCTTCGCCGATTAAGTGATCGGCTGGAACCCACCAATTTTCGAGAGCGATTTCATATGAGTGCATGCCGCGATAACCGATGGTGTCGATCGGGCGGCCTTCCATTTTGCCGCCGCCTGGCTGGTCGAACATAAAGCCGTGTGCATCGCCAAGGGGTTTTGGCACGATCAACACACTGAGGCCACGGTGGGTCTTTGTGCGATCTGGATCGGTACGGGCAAGAAGCATGAGCACGTTGGCACGCGCAGCAAATGTGCACCAGGTTTTTACACCGTTGATGACGTAGCCGGCTTCACCTTTTTCGTTATTTGCTTTAACAGCCGTGACTTTGATATTTGCAACGTCGCTGCCGTAGTCGGGTTCGGTTACGGCAACTGCTGCCATCACTTCAGCGGTTGCAAGTTTTGGAAGCCAGTATTTCTTCTGTGCTTCAGTGCCGCCGTTGACAAGTGCGCGAGTGAGGATCTCTGGACGTGTGATGAGTGATCCACCAATTCCCAAGGATGCACGCGAGAGTTCTTCGGTTGCGATGCAGTTAGCCATGTATTCACCATCGCCGCCTTCAGAGAAGCCGCCGTATTCTGCAGGCACAGAGAGACCGAATGCGCCAAGGTCTGCGAGTCCTGCAATGACTTCTTCGGGAACATCTTCGTTGAAGCGATGCACATGCTCAGCACGTGGGGCTATGACTTTGTTTGCAAAGCTGCGGAAGGTGTCTTGAACCATTTCGAAGTCATCATCGAGATGTCGTGGCCCAGATTTTTCTGCGAGTGACGCGACAAATACTGGATCACGAAAAGTTGCCATGAAGTCGTATGCGCCTTCGAGTGGATGCGGCTCTATGCCCCACAAGTGCTCTCTGCCCAAGAGTCTTGATGAGACTTCAAAAATCATGTCGGCAGTGAATGCGCAAGTGAGTAGAGCTTCAGTTTCACCTTTTGATCCGTAGTCGAGCATTGAACGCGCCGTTTCTACTGCGGCGGCAGAGTGCGCAAGATCGTATGCAAGTTGTTGATGAACATCAGGTCCACCAGTAGATGCAAGATGTGCGACACCTGTCGCGACAACTTTTTTGGCTTTTTCGATTGCTTGAGCTGCTTGGGCGAGATCGCTTGTGCTTGACATGCGCTAAACGCTAGTTACATTTTGGGTCCAAGGCGCAACTCGGGCACGTTCAGCACCTACGATTTACTAATGGCACTCCCGAGCGGACTGAAGTCGACCCTCGTAGCTCTCAAGTGGGTGATTTTCGCCATCATCATCTATTTCTTTGTTCTGCCTCTGATACCGGGCTTTGGTAAAGCGTTTACAGAGTTGTCTCAAGTGCGGCCCAGTTTGCTGGCGCTCGGTCTCGGTCTTGAATTTGCGGCGTTGTTTGCATACTCATTATTGACCCATGCGGCCCTCGGTGAATCTCGTCACTCAATTTCGATCTGGCGACTCTTTCGCATTCAGTTGAGCACCAAGTCGGTGAGCCAGGTTTTGCCAGCCGGTAACGCGGCGAGCAGCGCACTCGGATTTAAATTGCTCACGAGCTCTGGAGTGCCGGGGCCAGACGCGGGCTTTGCACTCGCAACAGCAGGTCTTGGTTCTGCCGTTGTGCTCAATCTTGTTTTGTGGGTCGGACTGATTGCATCAATTCCCGGTCGGGGTGTAAATGCGGCTTACGGATCGGCTGCTCTTGTTGGAGTGATTTTGATGTTGGTGGCAACTGGACTTGTTGTTGGTCTGATCGACGGGCAGGGTCGTGCTGAGCGAAGCATCAAATGGATTGCAACAAAGTTGCGAACAGACCCAGACCATGCAGCCGACGTGTTACGTCAATTAGGTTTTCGTTTGCAAGGCCTTGCTCGTGAACGCGGGCTGAAAGAACGAGTATTTATTTGGGCACTGCTCAACTGGTTGCTCGACATGGCGGCGCTGTGGGTGTTCTTGCTTGCGTTCGGCGCACACGTTGACTTGCGCGGACTGATTGTTGCATTTGGGCTGGCCAACATTATGGCCGTCGTGCCTATTACTCCTGGTGGGCTTGGCATTGTTGAAGGTATTTATATTCCAACTCTCGTTGGTTTTGGGTTGACCCGAAGTGTGGCAACCGTCGGTGTGTTGAGCTATCGCATCGCGCAATATTGGATGCCCCTTATTGTCGGTGCAATTGTCTATTTGAGTTTGCGGATCGGCCCATGGGCGATGGATCGAACGGGCAAACTCGAATCGTTCCGAAGAGTTGCTGTGGATGCAACAGAGCATCCGAGCAACAAATACAACTGGGCCGAGCACTACGCACCGCGTGACCGCACGGGGCAGTTCCCGTTACCCGACTTTAAGGGCTCGTATTCAGCCAGTGCTGATGACACTCCGATATGAGACGAGCCAGTTCTCGTGTCATGGATAAAAATCGGTAGCGTTTACTGATATGACAACGCACGAGCGCCCATTTGGCAGATGTTTGGAAGATTTTATTGTTGGTGACGTGTATCGGCATTGGCCGGGCAAGACCATCACCGAAGCAGACAATCATTTGTTTTGCATGATCACGATGAATCATCATCCACTGCACACGAATGACTGGTTTGCCGAGCAAAGCGTGCAGGGTCGCAATGTTGTTGTGGGCAACCTGGTGTATTCGTTGGTGCTTGGCATGAGCGTTCCCGATGTGAGTGGTGCAGCGATTGCCAACCTCGAAATAGAAACACTGCAACACAAGTTTCCAACATTTCATGGCGACACCATTCACGCGGAGACCCGCGTGCTCGATGTGCAGGAGTCGAAGTCGAAAAATGATCGAGGCGTCGTCACTGTCGAAACCAAAGGTTTCAACCAAGACGGTAAAGAAGTGTGTTATTTCCGCCGCCGAGTAATGGTGTGGAAACGGTCTGCACTACCAACTCGCAATCGCCCTTACGACGGTCAAGACGTCTGGGGTCAATAAACGCAAACGTTGCGATCGGCGAGATCGGCGAGATCGTTGATCCGCTATTAGGTTGGGGGCTTCCGCAGTTACGCGATTTTCCGTGGCGGCAAACCAATAACCGCTGGCATGTGCTGGTGAGTGAAGTGATGTCGCAACAAACTCAGGTGCATCGCGTGGTGCCCAAATTCAATTTGTTTCTCGAGCAGTTTCCAACACCGACAGTGTGTGCGGGTGTAGCGCTCGGTGAGTTATTAGAAATTTGGCAAGGCCTTGGCTACCCACGACGTTGTCGCAACTTGCACGAAGCAGCAAAAGTTATGGTTTCGCGCCATGGTGGCGAAGTTCCTACAACGCTTGAAGAACTTGTGGCTCTGCCCGGAGTTGGTGACTACACGGCACGAGCAGTGATGGCTTTTGCTGATCATGCCGACGTTGGTGTGGTGGATACCAACGTTGCGCGGGTACTTGCAAGAGTGAACAACAAAGTCCTCGGCAAAAAAGAAGTGCAGTTGATCGCTGATGCCATCGTGCCTGAAGGGCTTGGGTGGGAATGGAATCAGGTGATGATGGACTTTGGTGCAACGGTGTGTAGTGCCCGTGCGCCGAAATGTGAAAGTTGTGTTATTCGTAATGAATGTAAGTGGAACACACATGGTGGTGCTGACCCAGCACCTGCGACCGCTGGTACGAGCAAGCCGCAATCGCGTTTCGAAGGATCTGACCGTCAGGCACGCGGCAAATTGATGAAAGCATTGGTCTCAGGCGCAGTGCGTGTTAACGATGCGGCAAAAGTGATGGGGTTAGCTGAACAACCTGAACGCAGCGAGGCAATCGTGCGAAGTCTTTTGGAAGACGGACTGATTGCGCAAGTTAATGGGTGGTATCAGCAGCCGTGAGCATGCCAAGAATTTCTTCAAACGCCTGATCGGCGTATGCAGCCATTTCCTCGTCGGTGCGGTCTTGAATGGGGTGGGGAACAAACATGCGCTGCACGTCTGGCATACCAAGTGCAACGGACTGGGAAATAGCTGCTTGACGAAACTCTGACGAAGCAATGAACATCGACGGAATGCCGCGAGTTTCGAGATCAACGATGTCGTGCACACTGCACGACGTGCAGCTGCCTCAATCGGCGAGCGCTTCGATAACCACATTGCAAGAAATTGCAATCTCGTGGCGCAGGTCGACAGGAGCAGGTTTCGTGAAAGTTGGTTTGCGAAATCGCTTTACTGACGCGCCGACACCGACGAGTCTGCGCTCTAACTGATCGAGAAATACATCACCTCTGGCTTTAGAGATGTCGAGCAGGCCGACAGTAAGCCCCGTGAGCGAACTTGGTCGCACAAGAATTTGGCGTTGTGATGGATTGCGTTCGCTTGTTGGGTCGAGCACAAATCGGACTGTAATTGTGGTTGACGTCGTGGTTGTCATCGCATACCCACATTAGTGACGAGTTGCGTGACGGGTTCGGAGCCAACGGCGCCGCTAGCCCAACCACCAATGATTTCGGAGAACAACCCAGCACCACCGCCGGCATGAACAAGCAAGATTCCATTTGGTCGAAACTTTGACACTGTGAGTTGTTCGTACTTTTGCAGTACGCCTTCGGCCATGCCATGACTTCCACGCACGATGTCGGTTCCTTTGAGTTGTAAGCGCGCATGCAACTCTTCTATGACGCGCTCACGGCTCCAACCTGCATCTCCGAATACACGGGCATGCTCAGGACCAACGACGAGCATCGCATCATACGCAAGCGGAAGTTTTGGATGCTCGACAGTGAGCAAAGTGGCAGCAAGCGAAGTAACAAGTTGTTCCGGAGTCCGTGCGAGCTGGTCGGTGACACAGCGCGGGCCCTCTCCTGCAAACACGGTTACTGCGTCGGTATCTGTAGCGACTCCGCGAGCGACCGCGAGTGAAGTCCATGGAGACCCCACTTCGTCTTCGGCAAAACAAAAACTGAGTTTGCCAGGCATGCCATGAGCAGCACGATCGATTTCGCCCGGACGACCACCACCAACATTGCGGATGGTGAGTTGCACTGCACGACCGATGGTCATGTTTGCGCGATTGCCTTGACCGAGCACGTTGACGCCACTATTCATTCCTATTGCGCGAGAGCCTGGCCCGCTACAAACAATTACTGGTCCAACCGGCATGGTGGTGGCAAGCACACCGTGCATATTGAACTCGTCTGTGCACACAGCCTTGAGTGCTGCAATCACCCATGGCAGATATTCGGGAAGGCAGCCGGCCATCACTGCGTTGATAGCAATCTTTTCAACAGTGAGTGCGACCAAATCCGGTGGGGCAATTGCAACAATGTCGGTAGGCGCGAGCGAAGTACCGCTCAGCATGCGCATCACTCGCTCTTGAGTGGGGGGTACTACGGGCAACCCATCCGTCCAGCCACGTGCAAAGAGCGCTTCCATCTCGTCTTCAAGTGATGCGATATCGACCCTTCGCGAAGTAAGCAACGAGCCTTCAAATTTGGCGCGCAGCGCGTCTACTTTGTCGGGATCAACACTGAGCGAGCCACACCCTGGTCGATGGGTAGGTAGTCCATCACCGATGTTCGGCAAGTTGAACATATTTGCCCACTCGTTTTGTAGCCAGCCAACTATGCGCTCAGTTTCTTTGCCATCAACAATCTTGATGACTGTTGGAACTGTCTCGATGTCGTTGTGCCAACTGATCGATAAGTCTGCGTCGTGAATGACTCTGGCACCATCTGGAAACGCTGCATCGTCTTGAGAATAAATCGTGATTCCATTTGACAACTGCAGTTGTGTCAACAGTGGAGCAACCATTACGCAAGTTGCACAGTCGCGTTTCACTACGACATGAATGCCATTTGCTAATACCGATGCAGATGGATCATCAGCCACGCCCGGTCACCCAATCGATGATCAGCTTGTTTACCGCAGTTGGTTGCTCGAGTTGCATGAAGTGTCCTGCATTCTCAACAATTTCGACTCGTGCAGTTGCTGGTGCAACAGTCGCTGCGTGAGTCGCAACTTCGACACCGATACATCCGTCATTACGACCGTGTAGATACAAAACTGGTTGTGTTGGGGTTTCGGATTGAGTGAGTGTTTGTGCTTCGTTGAGAGCAGGATCGCGATAACCCGCACCGAGAGTCGCGCGGTAATAACCAAGTGCGGCCTGCAGATTGGCGGGGTCTGTAAGACATGCTTTTGCATTGACAAGATCATTCGTTGCATCGAAACCTGGCGACCACTGGGCCCACAACATGTCGATAAATGCAAAGTTGTTGGCTGACACTAGGAAATCGCTCAATGCATGTTGGAAGAAAAACATGTACCAACTGAGTTGCAATTGATTGAGGTTGCCCATGAATGCCGCACCCAATGCGCCCCAAGGCGGTACTCCCATGCCAACAACACGCTTCCAATTATCGGGGGCAAGTATTGCTGCGCCGTAAACGGTTGGTGCGCCCCAATCGTGTCCGATGATCACGGCGTCTTGTGAACCACCGAGTGCGGTGTGAAGTGCATTTGCGTCAGCGCTGAGCGCGGCAGTTTGGTAAGCGCCATTTGGTGCAACGCTTGTTGGCGCGTAACCACGCATAAATGGTGCAACTGCATGAAAGCCTGCATCAGCAAGTGCCGGTAACAGATGTCGCCACGATTTCGCAGAGTCGGGGAAGCCGTGCATGCACAATGCAAGCGGTCCGGATCCACATTCGAGATAGGTGAAGTCAATTGAATTGGCAGTGACGGTGCTCGACGAAATTGGTGAGGCCATTGCCAAACCATAGTTGAGTAACATCATTTATATGACAGCGAACTTTGATAGTGCCCGATTTAGACACGTGCTCGGACACCTACCAACCGGAGTTGTGATTGTGACTGGATTGGATGCTCAGGCGCAACCTGTTGGTGTCACCATCGGTTCATTCGTCTCTGTGTCGCTCGAACCGCCGTATGTCGGATTCTTTATTGGTAAATCGCGCAGTTGGCCAGATATTTCGAAGGGCACTTTATTTTGCGCGAACGTGCTGAGTGATGCTCAGACCGAATTGTGCTGGAGGTTTGCGAAAGATCCTGTCGACGGTGCGGCAAGTCGATTTGATGGTCTTGATTGGCAAAAGTCATCAAGTGGTTTGCCGATTTTGCCCGGCGTCATCGCATCAATTGATTGCGCTGTTGAATCTGTGACGCCAGCAGGGGATCATCAGCTCGTGCTCGGCCGTGTGACATCGCTGAACACAACAGACGTCAAAGCTGGTGCCATGGTTTTTTATAAAGGCAAAGTTGGCGGCGTTGCAATTCATGGAGTTTAATTTTGCATGGGCATGCGCATCTGTCGTAGGTGTGGTTTTTATTTTTGCCGGGATACAAAAATTGTTGGCTGGAGTTGAGTGGCTCGTTCAAGCAAAGCAACTACGACCACCTCTTATTGCCCAACCCTTTGTGCCGATTGTGCCGTATATCGAGTTGGTAATGGGCGGATTGTTGATTGCGGGGGTGCAAGAATTGCCAGCACGTTTTGCATCAATGCTGCTGCTCGGTTCGTTTACGGCCTTACTGGTAACTCGTCTGGCAGCAGGTGAGCGCCCACCGTGTGCATGTTTCAGTTTTCGTTCTACTCGCCCAATTAGTTGGTCGAATGTCACCCGAAACGCTGGGCTTCTCGCGCTACTCGTTGCCTCTATCGTTTAAGTCGTGCGAGTTTGGATTGATCAAGACCTGTGTACAGGTGACGGACTGTGTGTCGATCATTGTCCAGATGCGTTTGTACAACTAGAAGATGGCATCGCTTACGTAGCCGAGCGAGGAGTTGCGCTCAATGACCCTGGTAGTTCGGGAAGTCTCGCAATTGTGGAGCAACGCAATCGTCTCGCTGTAGTGCAAGCCGCCGAAGTTTGTCCGGGAGAGTGCATCTTTATCGAAATTGATGATGAAGAGTTGGTAGGCGAATTTGCCGCCGGTAAAGCCAACGACCCAATTTCGGTACAATAAAGATATGAAATGGCGCATTGTCGCGAACGGTGCGGCACTTGTGGTGACAATTTCGATTGGCGCAACAATCGTCGGTAGCTCGCCTGTGCGCACAAATGCGTCAAGTAAGTCGCAAGTGGGCGGTGGGTCTGCAATTGGGTTATTGCAAACCATTCGAGTTGAGAGCGAACATGGTGGTGGATACGCACGCGCATTGTTTGAACATTGGCGAGATATCGATGGTGACGGCTGTGACTCACGCGAACAGGTGCTCAAACGAGACAGCGTGACATTGCCCCAGGTGGATCCTTATAGCTGCAAAGTTATTGCAGGTGACTGGGTGTCGCCGTATGACGGTGCGCGATGGTCAAGTCCATCTGATATCGATATCGATCATGTTGTTGCACTAAAAGAAGCATGGGACTCTGGAGCCTGGGCATGGTCGAAGGCCACACGAAAGGCGTATGCCAACGACACAAGCGACAAACGAACATTGCTTGCCGTAACTGACAATGTGAACCAACGAAAGAGTGATAAAGATCCATCTCAGTGGGTGCCACCACTGAAGTCATATGTATGCACGTATCTTGGCAATTGGATTTCGGTAAAAGCTCGTTGGAATTTGTCGATGGACATAAGCGAGCGGGGACGAATCAAAAATCTGCTGGATTCGTCTTGCACAGGATTGGTGATTGAGCCATGGTCTGCGGCACCTGTGTCGGGCACAATGCTCACGTCACCTGTTACAACATCGCCAGCAGCTACTTCGCCAGCAGCTACTTCGCCAGCAGCTACTTCGCCAACCACAACATCAGCTGCGACTGTGCCGGCCCAGGTGGGTGTCTCTGTATATCCAGGTGCTTGGTGCAAGCCAGAGGGCGCAACAGGCATCTACACCAATGGAAAGTCGTATGTATGCGCTAAAACCAATGCGAGTGGGGTTGCGTATTCTGACGGTCG
The DNA here is from genome assembly GCA_009698745.1 of Actinomycetota bacterium. Lineage (GTDB taxonomy): Bacteria > Actinomycetota > Acidimicrobiia > Acidimicrobiales > Ilumatobacteraceae > UBA3006. The sequence goes on along the minus strand of WLPO01000003.1, from coordinate 16,349 downwards.
AGCAAGGTGGCGAAGGGGCTAAGGGCGTGATTAGCCGAGTCTGCCGATAGCGTGTCGGGACTATGTCGAAGAAAACAAAGAAGAAAAAAGCGCGTATGCGCCGCTCAAAGGCCAACCACGGCAAGCGTCCAAACATGGGTCGCGGCTAAACAAAAGTTTCTGTTGTGCCTCTTTCTGATCGGGCACGAATTAGTGAACTAGTTGTTGGTGGAGGGGCCCAAAATTGGGCACTCATCGGAATCGCGTTTGACCAAAACAATCGTGCTGCTCTTGGTGATGTTGTCTTGCGTTTAGATACCTCTCTTGCACCCGGTTTGCATTCATGGGTTCTGTGTGGAGCGGACGTCTCGGTATCGAACATCGATGGCGTTGTGACCAATCACGAGAATGAGGAACCGCTCAGTCTTACTTCTGCTCCTTCGGATTTTGATCTGGGTGTCATTGGGGTGGACCATGTAGTAATCAACACCCCAGACCTGATGCGCACATCAGATGCGTTAACAGCAGCAACTGGAGCGCCTCTCAAGCGTGTGCGGGATGCGGGCAACAATGTTCAACAAGGTTTTCATCGGTTGGCAAGCGTTGTCGTCGAAATCGTTACTGCACCAACGATGGCCTTAGGCGATGCGTCGTTGTGGGGCTTTGTATTGAACGTCAAAGATATTTCTGCCGTTGCAAATCATGTGGGTCCAGACGTATTGAGCATTCCGAAACCTGCTGTGCAGGCAGGGAAGCTGATTGCAACTTTTAGAAGTTCGGTGGGACTGGGTGTACCAGTTGCATTGATGGGACAAGTCGCAAACTAAAAAGTTGAATGGCTGGGCTAGTAGTCGAGTGCTGCATCCGGATCGTCGCGCTGAGTTAAATATTTGCTACCAGTAGCACACGATGTTGCAAGGGGGCACCACAAACACGATGTGCCGGGGCGTGTAGTGGGTTCGCGACGATCGCGTTGCAGTTCGAACAAAAGATGAATGCCATCGATGGTTTTGCGCACTGCTGCTTGCAACACACCTTCGGTTACATCTTCAACTTCGGCGCGTGCTGTAACGAGTGAGTACGTGGCAAGACGTCGCGGTGCTTGCCCAGTACGCATTGCTTCGACGAGAGCGTAAAAACGCAGTTCTTCGCGGTGGCTTGTCTGAATGCGCCCCGATTTGAGGTCGACAATTACTTTTGAGCCGGGCGCACCAAGTGTGAGGTCGGCGCGAGTTGAAAGATTGATTCGTTGGCCAAACATCTCATACCTTGCGCTGCTCTCGAGCACTGGACGCCATGATGCTTTGAGTGGCGGAAAACTTTCATCAAACTTTGTGTACAGATCAATTGCAGAGCTACGAAGTTGAGCTCGTTCACTGGGTGACAACTGCTCAATGAACGGCCCAGCACTCGCCATGTCGTCGTCGGCAAGTTGATTGAGTGCGATGTCGACAATGTCTGCAGGAATTACAACACCTTGCCAATTGAGACCTAACTCGACTGCTTTGTGCAGCACAGTGCCCTTTACATTGTTGACGGTCCATGCAAAGTCGGTAAGACCGACCATGTGGTGCGCTTCGCAACCGTGCACCGTGGTGAGTTTGTGCTTGCTGACCCACAGCGCGCGTTGCGGATCAAGCTTTTCTGCGATGTCGGCGAGCCCGTTGTGTAATTGAGTGCGGATGCCTTCAATCACCTCGCGAGAAATAGGCGTCCACTCTGGCTGCTTCGCAAGCGAATCCAAGACGTGTTGTTGCATAGGGTTCAGGGCGCGGTGAAGCGGCTGCTGGATGGTCATAACTGAATGTGTAGTTGAACTTTGCATGACTGATCACTGTGTCACAGGGGTGTGTCACGATGCCGTTATGGAAGCAGCAACTACCGAGCAATTCTCAAACAACTCGGGGTCATTGACCATGCAATTTGCCGCGGCTGCTCGACTACTGAATGCCGAATCTCAGCGATTTGGACTCGATGCACCTAGCTTCCGCAGTCCTCCGCGAGTGATTGGCGTCGATCGCACAGTGCGCCGTCGCGAACACGGCGGAGTGGTGGCTGTTGCGCTTCGCGATCGGCCTTTTGTTGCCGTATTGGGAGACATGATCGAAGGTGTCATCGTGGTCAATCGTCTTGTCGCCCCAGTCGCAGACCAAGTGCGCACAGCCCTCTGGGCCATTCTTTCAATACGCGGTTTTATTTCTACTGATTTCACGACAGACGCCAGTGCCAGCATGCGGTCGGATCAGACCCAAACGCGCGTAGCCTAAAACGGCTAGCCCAGGTGGCGGAATGGTAGACGCGGGGGGCTTAAACCCCCCTGGCACGAAAGTGCTGTATCGGTTCGAGTCCGATCCCGGGCACTAAAAGCATGAGTTTGCGTGGCACGATAGAGAGATGAGTTTGCCGATCGGGACACCGTCACCTGCTGAGTTGCGTGCCAACTTGGACGCACGAACGGCTCAGATGGTCGAGCACGTGAAGCAATTTGTCAACATCGAGTCACCGTCAAATGAGCCAGAGATGTTGCAGCGAAGCGCAGAGTTTTTGGCCAACGTAATGACTGAAGTACTTGGCAAAGCCCCGCAAATTATTGCAAGCGACAAAGGTCCGCATGTGCATTGGAAGGGCGGCGACGACACCAAAGTGTTGATCGTCGGTCACCACGACACCGTTTTTCCAAAAGGCACCGTAGCCAAGCGCGGTTTCAGTATTGATGGTGACATCGCGCGCGGACCAGGCATTTTTGACATGAAGACCGGAATTATTCAAGCCATTTATGGTCTAAGCGAAATACGCGAGGCAAGTGGCGCAGAGATTTTGATTACTTCAGATGAAGAGATTGGTTCGTATGCTTCTCGCGAATTGATTGAAGCACGTGCAAAAGCAACGGGCAATGTGTTGGTGTTTGAACCAAGCGGTAATGGCGATGCGCTCAAGATTGCACGCAAAGGTGTCGGCACGTTTGTCGTTGATATTGCTGGCCGCGCTTCGCACGCAGGTCTCGAGCCCGAAAAGGGAATCAATGCATTGATGGAACTTGCTGCGCAGGTGCAAGCAATTGCTGCAATTGCTCAGCCCGAATTAGGTACCACTGTGACACCGACAATTGCCACGGCTGGAACAACCGAAAATGTGGTGCCAGCAGCTGCGCAAATAACGGTTGATGTTCGAGTCAATATTGTTTCTGAAAAAGCACGTGTTGAAACAGCACTCGCAGCGCTGCAACCAACTGTTGCTGGTGCGACAATAAGCGTGAGTGGGTCGATTAATCGACCGCCGATGCACGAGTCGGCCGCAACCGAGTTGTATGCAGTCGCGCAAAGTGTTGCTACGGGTATTGGCATCACCGATTTGCAGGGCATTGCAGTTGGCGGTGGTTCAGACGGCAACTTTACGGCTGCCATTGGCGTGCCAACCCTCGATGGACTTGGCGCTTGCGGTGGTGGTGCGCATGCCGACACCGAATACATCAACGTGTCGAAGATGGGTGAGCGTGCCGCGCTTGCTGCAGCGATTACTCGCGCACTCGTAAATAGTTAAGCGCTACTCGAGTTCGAGTAAACCGCCACCACCGAGTGTGCCGGCTGCGCGATATTCATCGATCTTGGCGCGCGTGTCTTGGATATCGAGATTGCGCATCGTGAGTTGGCCAATGCGATCGAGTGGCCCAAACGCCGCGTCTTCAACACGCTCCATACTGAGACGCTCTGGTGCATACGTGAGGTGTGGGCCAGACGTATTGAGGATGGAATAATCATCACCACGACGCAACTGGATCGTGACTTCACCCGTGATGAGCGAGCCAACCCAATTCATCAGCGGCTCACGCAGCATCAACGACTGTGGGTCAAACCAGCGACCTTCGTAGAGCAAGCGGCCCAAGCGGCGGCCCATTTGACGATAATTTTCGATGGTGTTTTCATTGTGAATGGCCGTAACGAGACGCTCGTATGCGATGTGCAACAGTGCAAGACCTGGCGCCTCATAAATACCGCGACTCTTTGCTTCAATGATTCGGTTTTCAATCTGGTCACTCATGCCAAGGCCGTGACGGCCACCAATAATGTTCGCTTCGTTGACAAGATCGGTCTGTGTGTCGAACTCCTTGCCATTCAACGCAATTGGCCAGCCTTCTTTAAATCGCACAACAACGTCTTCTTTTTTGATCTGAATGTTTTCGTCGTAGTGCGCAACGCCCATGATCGGCGCGACAATGTGCATGCTGGTCGATAACTCTTCAAGTGTTTTCGCTTCGTGTGTTGCACCCCAGATATTTGCGTCGGTCGAGTATGCCTTTTCGGCAGAATCTCGATAGGGCAATTTTTTTGCCGCCAAGAACGCACTCATTTCGGAACGGCCACCCATCTCGCGTACAAAATCTGCGTCGAGCCATGGCTTGTAGATGCGCAAGTTTGGGTTGGCGAGTAGCCCGTAGCGATAGAAGCGCTCGATGTCGTTGCCTTTGTAGGTGCTTCCGTCGCCCCAGATATCAACGTTGTCTTCCTTCATCGCACGCACGAGCAGTGTGCCAGTAACTGCACGCCCAAGTGGGGTGGTGTTGAAATATGTTTTGCCTGCAGTGGTGATGTGAAACGCACCGCATTGCAAAGCAACGAGACCTTCGTGCACGAGTTCTGTGCGGCAATCAATGAGGCGAGCGCCCTCTGCGCCGTATTGTTTTGCGCGGTCAGGAACTCCGTCTAAGTCGGGTTCGTCAGGCTGACCAAGGTTGGCGGTGTACGCGTAAGGAAGCGCACCTTTTTCACGCATCCATGCAACTGCTGCAGATGTGTCGAGGCCACCAGAAAAAGCGATACCAACTCGCTCACCAACCGGAAGGCTGGAGAGAACTTTGGCGTTTGAAGCTGATGCGTTGGACTGGGGCATACAACTACGGTACTTACTCTGGCGGGTCGAGAGCGACCACTTTTATTCGCTTTGCTGGTCTTTACGCGCGAGAGATCGCAGTTCGGCCCGCAAGTGTGGCAGTGGCGATCAATGCCGACGAAATTGCAATGGTGCATTCAATTAAGGCAACTCCGGGAGTGTTGTTTATGTCGGCAACTCCGATCGCGCCAAGAAATAGTGCGGCACCGAGGCCGACAAAACTTGCGATGTGCCCAAATTTGATTGCAGCGATAATGCTGGCAATTGGTGCCACAAACGGAAGCGCCCACAACAGAACAAATGATGGGTTGGACTCAGGTCCGAGCCACCAAGTTGGTTTGCCGATATTACGACTTGTGACGGCAACGGCCATGATCGCAAAAAAGACCAAGAGCCAAGAGACCACTGCGACAGTTCGCCAAGTTTGAGTAAGTCCTGAACGGTTGTTGGCAGAAGCAGTCACAGCCTGAACAATACAGGCGTTGCGGGAGCGGTCGGATCTCAAATCGGACACCCGCAGTTAGCCTGATTGGGCATGCCAAATCCACGTTTCGAACGATTTTCCGTATTTTTTCCAATGTGGAACGAAGAGGAATATTTGCAGCGCGCGCTCAATGCAGCGATTGAACTGGGCGAAGAATTGATAGCGGCAGGAACAGTCGGTGACTACGAAATGATCATTGTCAACGATGCATCGACCGACGCAACGGCTCGGCTCGCAGATGAAGCAGCAGCAAATAATGCTCGTGTAAAAGTTGTGCATCATTCGACTAATCGCAAATTGGGGGGATCGATCAAGTCTGGTTTTGGTGCAGCAACTGGCGATGTGGTGTTGTACACCGATGCCGACTTGCCGTTTGACTTTCGCGAAGTGCATAAAGCAATGCGCTTGATGCACCAGTACGAAGCCGACATTGTTGCGGCCTATCGATTTGATCGAACAGGCGAGGGTTACGTGCGAGTGGTGTATTCATTCTTTTACAACTTGATGGTGCGCGCATTATTTGGCTGTCGCTTTAGAGATGTCAACTTCGCATTCAAGTTGGTGCGTCGCAGAGTTCTTGAACAAGTCAAACTCACTAGTGAAGGTTCGTTCATCGATGCCGAACTGATGGTGAGTGCTCGCAAGATGAACCTAAGCGTTGTGCAATTCGGAGTCGACTACTTTCCACGAACTCGTGGAGTATCCACGCTGAGTTCTCCTTCGGTGATTATCAAGATTTTGAAAGAAGCTTGGACGTTGCGCAGTCATCTCAATGCTCTAGGACCGAAAAAGAAGTAGATCCACAGGTGAATGAATAAACATGGATGACAACTTTTCCGACGATGACAACTTCTTCGATCAAGACGAATTTTTTGACGAGGGCGTGTTGTTTGATGACGATGATCTAGATCAATTGCACGAGCAGCGCAGTCTGTATGACCGCTGGCGGCCCGCACTTACAGCCTTTGCTGTGCTGCTCACTGTTGTTGCAATTTCGGTTGTAACCAACAGCGACAACTCCGATTCGACTGTCAGCGATACAAGTGTTGCAACTGAATCAACCAATGTTCCATTAGTGACGGTGCCTCTCACGCGAACAATAAAACCCGGGATGAAAGGTGACGACGTGTTGCGGGTGCAACAGCGGTTAGCTGCGTTGCATTTTGATCCGGGTCCGCAAGACAGCGTTTTTGGGCAGAACACCGTTCAGGCAGTGTGGGCGTTTGAAAAACTGGTGATGAGCACGCCACGTGAACGCGCAACAGGGGTTGTGACTCCGTCAACGTGGACGATTATGCAGTCAGATATTCAGATCAAGCCTCGTCGCGATGCTGACACCGCTACGCATGTAGAGGTATATCTGCCAGAGCAAGTAATGATTGTGTTCAAAGATGGAGCACCTCTGGTAATTACGCATATTTCCAGTGGGTCGAATGAGAAATGGTGTGAAGAAGTAGCGATTAGTCCTGGAGAAGATGGCAACAGCACCGATGCGGAAATTAAGCGCGGCATTTGTGGAGAGGCAATTACTCCTCCAGGTATTTTCTATTTTTATAATCGTCATCAGGGAATGCGTGAGTCAAAACTGGGAACCATGTACAACCCCGTGTACTTCAACTACAACATCGCAATTCACGGTGCAATCTTGGTGCCACTCAAACCCGCATCGCACGGTTGCATACGCATACCCATGTCGGTGGCGAGATACTTTCAAGCAATCGTTGCCTATGGCGATCGCGTGTATGTCTTTGATGGCGTGAAAGAACCGGAGGAGTACGGTTCTCCTGTGCCGCCATTTGACAAGCCGGATCCCGATTACACGACAGTTCCAACAACCATTCCTCAAACGACAATTGCAGTTACGACTCCGTAGGAGAAACAACAATGCACAACCAAGAGATGGTTCCCTACGACGAGTTCTCCATGTTTGGACAAAACATTGAGGAGTATTCGATTAATGCGAGTGCAACGCCAACGGTAGAACGGGTGGGCGTGCAATTGCCTGATGGGCGAATGGTGAGCGCTCTCAAATGGGGCGAAGGTGAACCGAGATTGGTGTTGGTGCATGGCACAGCGCAAAATGCGCATACCTGGGACACAGTGGCGTTGGCTCTCGGATGCTCGTTGCTGGCAATTGATTTACCGGGTCATGGCCACTCGACGTGGCGTGATGACGCGACGTACACACCACAAAATTTGGCAGATGATGTTGCGATTGTGGTGCAACAACTGGCACCAAACGCTCAGGCAGTCGTGGGCATGTCACTGGGTGGCCTGACGTGTTTGGTACTCACCGACAAATATCCAAAGTTGGTGAGGCATTTAGTCATGGTGGATATCACTCCGGGTGTGACAAGCAAAAAAGCTAAGGCCGTACTCGACTTCATCAATGGTCCCCAGACTTTCGCAAGTTTTGATGATCTGTTGGCTCGCACCACCGAGCACAACCCAACGAGGTCTGCCACAAGTTTGCGCCGAGGTATTTTGCACAACGCGCATCAAGTAACAGATGGCAGTTGGGAATGGCGTTATGACCGACGAGGTCAAATCAATTCGGAGAAAACAAATCTCGAGACCGAATCACCACGGTCGGCATTGTGGGATGCGATTGCTCGTCTGCAATGTCCACTCTTGGTTGTGCGCGGTGGGGCGTCTCCAGTTGTTGACGACGAGGACATCGAAGGCGTGAAACAGCATTACCCAAGTGCCGAGATCGTTGTAGTGGACGGCGCGGGGCACAGCGTGCAGGGCGATCGTCCGATTGAGTTGGCAGCGCATTTGCGCCGCTTCGTCTAGCCATAGACCAACGAATTAGCCTGATCTCATGAAGGTTTTAGCGAAAAAGCTCGGTCGGCCTTGCGACACAGACGCTGGCGAAACCCGAAAACTTTTGGTGAAGGAAGCTCGCCGCTCATTTGCAGATGTTGGCTATGACGCAACGACCAATCGCGCGCTTGCACAAGCGGCCGGAATTACAACGGGCGCGATCTATCACTACTTTCCATCAAAGCTTGACATGTATGTGGCGGCATACGCCGAAATGCAAGAGGTCGTTCAGAGCACGTTTGAAGAAGCAGCAGCCAAGCATGAGACATTCACCGATAAGTTTTCGGCGATTCTGGATTCGATAGCTCTGATGAGCGCTAAAGATCCGTCGTTGGCAAGTTTCGTAGTTGGGGTTGCATCCGAATCTCAGCGTCACCCCGAGTTGTCCAAAGCAATTGCTCCGCTTCGCGTTGGTCTTGGACAGTTTTTGTCCAAAATGTGTGCCGATGCAGTTGAGCGCGGAGAAATTGTTCCAGGAATCAATGCACAGGTCCTACAAGACCTGATCAATGTTGTGCTCACAGGATTGTCGCGATTTGCGATTGTCGTTAACGACCAACAGCGTGGACTAGATGTGATCGAGGGCCTTAAGCGGATTGTGGCTGGGACTGCACAGCACGCTGCTGCCAAATAAATAAGTCCAGCAATACGATCGCTAAACAAATCCAGATCAGTGCAAACCCCGCAACTTTGGTTGTCGTGATTTCTTCGCTGTAGAGCAGCCATCCAAGCAGGAAATTAATTGTGGGAACAATGTATTGCATTGGACCTATGAGCGTGAGTGGAATGCGCTGAGAAGATGCCGCAAACAACAGCAGCGGGACTGTAGTGATGAGTCCGGTGAGCGCAATAAGCAACCACTGCGTTGTTGAAGCCGTATTTGAGACACTGCTCGTGTGGTTCCAGCACACCGCAACGTAGATGAGAGCGGGAATGCACGCGACAATAACTTCGCCGGTCAAACTTTCGAGCGGTGGGAGCTGTACCTGTTTTTTGAGGTAGCCATAGAAAGTCCATGACGATGCAATGGTGAGTGCAATCCAAGGCACTCTGCCGTATCCCACCGTGAGTACAGCAACACCGCAAAGAGCAAAAATGACAGCAATGATTTGTGGTCTGCGAAGTTTTTCGTGCAGAACAAATACGCCGAGCACCATCGCGCCCAATGGGGCAACGAAATATCCCAGTGCGGTTTCAATGACATGACCGTTGACAACAGCCCACACATAAGTTGTCCAGTTGATGGTGAGCAAAATACTGGCCATGATGAGACGCACCAATGTTCGTGGATCGCGCATTGTCGTCAGAAGTGGCTTCATCTTTTTTGTCACCGTCATGTACGCAATAAGCATGATCGCAGATGTGGTGATGCGCCACCCGATGAGCTCAAACGAATCAAAACCTTTGAGGTGCTTCCAAAAAATAGTGACAAGACCCCAGATGAGATACGCACCCAATCCGAGGGTGACGCCCGATTGGGGCAAGCGCCGCGACGCATCATGTTGCGTTGCCGCGGCGTTTGGTGTCATAACGTAATCACGGTGCAAGACGCTACTCGTGATAGCGAGATAACCTGTTCACAGTGATCACCACTACATCCTCGTGGAAGAAGCTTGTCGCTCTTGGCAAAGATGCACAACAGTCAACCCTGAGCGGGTTGTTTCTGGGCGATGCCCAACGAGCCGTAAAAAACACGTTGCATCTCAACCTTGGCAGCGGATCGATTATTGCCGATTTTTCAAAGCAAAACATCACTCCAGAAGTTGTGGACGCATTGCTCGAGTTGGCCCAAGAAGCATCGGTGTCGAGCCGCAGGGACGCAATGTTTGCGGGAGCACCGATCAACACATCGGAAGGTCAGCCCGCTTTGCATGTGGCACTGCGTGCACCAAGCACACAAAAGATTGTCGTCGATGGAATAGATGTAGTGAAAGAAGTGCACGAGGTACGGCGCTCGATGGCTGATTTTGCGACCGGTGTGCGCAACCGAAAAATTGTTGGAGCAACTGGAAAACCATTTACTCACATCATCAATGTCGGTATTGGTGGAAGCGATCTCGGACCTGCACTGGTGTGGAATGCGCTCTCGCAAACTCTCAAGCCGTCGCTGCAGTGCACATTTGTTTCAAATATCGATCCAGTTGAAGTTGAAAAGGTACTTGAAGGGCACGACGCACAGTGCACATTGATCGTGATGTGCTCAAAAACTTTTTCAACCACCGAGACGCTCTCGAATAGTCGAATCATTCAGCGATGGCTTACCGCGTCAGTAGGAGAGGCGGGCGTTGCACAACATTGCGCAGTCGTGTCGGTTGAGCCGCAACGTGCCGCAGCAGCAGGCATTGCATTTGCCCACTCGTTCAACATTTGGCCGTGGGTTGGTGGTAGGTATTCGGTTTCCTCTGCAGTCAATTTGGCAAATGTTGTCGCATTTGGCTCCGAAGCGTTTGATGATTTCTTAAGTGGAATGCGCCAAGTCGATGAGCATTTTGTCGAAACGCCTCTCGCCAAAAATATTCCGGTGATGATGGGCCTCATCAGTGTGTGGAATCGATCGATATTGGGTCGCGAAACGCAGGCCGTAGTTCCGTACTCAACCGCGCTGAGCTTGTTTGCGCCGTACTTACAGCAGTTGATCATGGAGAGCAATGGCAAGCAAGTACGCAGCGACAATGCCGCTGTTGCAACACAAACTTCGCCCGTTGTGTGGGGCGGTATCGGCACCAATTCGCAACACGCATTTATGCAGATGTTGCACCAGGGAACTTCTGTAGTGCCGGTGGACTTGATTGGTTTTGCAAAAACACAAGCCGCAAACGGCGTTGCACACGACTCGTTAATCGCCAACATGTTTGCACAGGCACAAGCTCTGGCGTTCGGTGCTGAATCAAACGAGCCCCAACGCGCCATGCCTGGTAATCGTGCATCAACCATGCTGATGGCAAGTGAGTTATCAGCACAAACTTTGGGTGCGTTGATAGCGCTGTATGAGCACAGCGTGTTTGTGCAGGGTTGTGTGTGGGGCATAAACAGTTTTGATCAGTGGGGCGTTGAATTGGGTAAGCAATTGGCACAAAAGATTTCCCAGCAGATTGCGCAAGGCGCGCCAAGTAGCGATCAAGACGCCTCGACTTCGCAATTATTGCAGTGGTATCTCAAACACCAATAAAACATCTAATGTTGCGGTCATGGCCGCACGAATATCTCAACCCGAGCGCATGATCAATTTGTTGGCCCTGCTCGTGCAGCGATCCCAACCACTTACTCTCAAACAAATTCGCCAGGAGCTCGTAAACCAATATCCTGACGGTGACTCGGCCGCGCGCGCCGCATTTGAGCGAGACAAAGCAGAGTTGCGTGCGCTCGGAATTCCGATGGACATGATCACGCTGGGCGGCGATAAAGCTGGTGAAGGTGCGTACACCGTCGACCGTCGTCAGTTTGAAATTGGCGATCTCGGTCTCAACGAAGATGAGCGTTCGGCGCTGCAGATGGCGATTGCCACCGTTCGTATTGGCGCCAGTCACGGCGACGAAGCTCTGTGGAAGTTGGGCGGAGAGCGAGCGCTCGATCGGCCTACAACGAGCGTCAATATTCAGATGGATGACAAGCAGATGCCAGCACTTGCTGCAGGAGTTGTGGAGCATCGAACTCTTCAGTTTTCTTATAAAGGGCAGGAACGACAAGTAGACCCATATGGGCTGTTGTCGCGCGGCGGCTTTTGGTACATCGTTGGCTTTGATCATTTGCGCAAAGCCCAGCGCGTGTTTCGAGTCGATCGAATTGAAGGCGAAATCACCAACGGCGATGCACAGTCTTTTAGTCGACCGGAGGGCTTCGATCTTGCAAAGGCTGTGCCAACAGAGCTGGAGTTGCTGGCTGAGGGTGATGGTGACGATGCGGTTGCCAAGGTGTTGGTAGATGCCACGCTCGCTCAACGTGTGAAAGCCGAATTTGGTGATGGCGCTGTTTTGCGTGAACGAAGCGATGGTGCAATCGAGTTTGCGATTCCGTGCGCAAACTTGAGCGCATTTCGCGTCTGGCTATTTGCGATGGTGGATCGCGCCGAAGTCTTGGGGCCACCGCGCGTCAGGGAACACATTGTGAGTCACCTCAAGAAGATTGCGATGAGCAACTGATGGCGCTTCGTCGATCTCGCCGCGGCCCACGAGGGGCTGCCGAGCGCGTGGCCGGATTAATGGTCATGCTGCCGTGGTTGGTCGAGCGCAAACGAGTCAAATTGTCGGACATGGCAAAACAGTTCAAGTTGACAGAAGCCGAACTAGTGGATGACATCATGATGGCCTCGGTGTGTGGCGTGCCACCGTATTCGCCCGACGCGCTCATTGACGTGTTTGTGGATGAAGACGAAGTGGTGGCAGAAGTGCCCTTGATGTTTTCTCGACCGTTACAGCTGAATTCGGCCGAAGTGTTTGCGTTGACGGTGATGGGCAAAGCAGCGTTGCGTTTGCCGGGTGCCAATAAGAATGGTCCACTTTCAACTGCGCTAAAAAAATTGCGACCTTTGTTGCCGTCAGACGACGGAGTAGTCGTGGTCGATCTGAAACCAGTTGCATTTCTTGAAGAACTGCGCAATGCGGTTGTGCCAGGTGCGCATCTATTGATCACATATTTTACGCCAGCTTCAGCATCACGGTCTGAGCGCACAATTATTCCTCGCAGTGTGTTCGAGCGCGGCGGGCACTGGTATGTCTCGGCAGATGACGACAAGTCGGGCGAGCTGCGTGAGTTTCGAATTGATCGAATTGAAAATCTCAAGGCAACCGGCAACTTTTCCGAGCCAGACGAAACGACAAAGCGAGTGGCCGATGGTTCTACGTGGTTTGATAACGCAGACCTGCATGTGACATTAAGAGTTGAACCCTCTGCCAGATGGGTTGTCGAGTCGTACCCGTATATGTCGCGCCAAGTCAATGCAGATGGCAGCACGCTTGTGACGATGGCTGTTGGCAACGAGCACTGGCTGGCGCGGTTGTTGATGCGAGCCGGTGACGGCGTGCAGGTGCAAGAGCCTGTGGCGTTGCAAGACTTGGCTAAGCGAACAGCTGCCCAAATGCTTCTGCGCTACGCCTAACTGCTATCGAGAAGCGAGCGTTTTTTCTGGCGCGCGAGCGCGTTTATTTGGTAGCTAGCGCCTTTGTAAACGATTCGCGATCGAAATAGTCGCGCCATAAAGCAATTTTTCCGTTACTCACTACAAAGAGCCCTGCGATGTCAAGTTCGATCCAACGGCCATCCATCTCAAAGCGGTCAGTGCGTTCGTTCATGACTACGCCATGTTCCATGTCGCCATTGCTCACCTGATGATGAATCAACCATTCCACTTTGGTGGCAGCGGCCAAAAAGTCGGACAAAATCTGGATCATTGCCTCTTTGCCGAACACTTTGGTAATTGGGACATTGTCGTATTCACAGTCATCTGACACCATGTCCATTGCCGCAGTGAAGTGACTTTGCTCGATGTTTTCGATAAAGCGAGTGACGTAGTCGCCGGGGCTGGTGATGTCGTTTGTTGCGATCGAATGAACAGGCATGTTTCTAGTTTGGCAGGCTCGTCGCGTTCAAACCGACATAGCAACAATGGAAGTAGAACAAGCAGTTGTCATTGGCCGATTGATGTGCTGCGAACGCCAATTGGTGATGACAAAGTGAAGCCGGCTTCGTGACGAGACTCTTCATTTTCGTCACCCCAAAACCCGTATTCGTGGTTGAGGCGTGCAAATAAGCGACAGTCGGACTTTACGTCACAATACATACACAGTGAATGGGCTTTAATTTCTCGCCGCACTCTGGCTTGCGGTCGCTCGGCGGGTTTACCAAAAAAGAGTTTTGCATAACCTTTGCAATTGGCGAGGTGAGCCCAACCATTCAATGTTCCTTGCACGATCGGCTGTTCGGATTCGCTGCTATCAGCACTGCAATCATCATCCTGATGCACATCGCTCATGGAAACCTCCACCGCTTTGAATCCCGTAATTTTACACTAAATTGTTGTGTACCAGTAATGTCAAGTCGAGGTCAAAACTTTTCTGGAAAGAATCTGAATCGGCGCAAATTGGCGCAAAATGGCTTGGCTAAAGCAGTTCAGCAGCCAGGCTGGCCACTTCACTGCGCTCGCAGGCAGCCAGGGTTACGTGCCCAAAGCATCGCTGACCAGCAAAGGCGTGTATGAGCACGGCGAGAGCGTTGTTTGTCTCGCCCATATACGGGGCATCGATTTGACTGGTGTCACCCGTGAACACCACTTTGGTGCCCTCGCCAATGCGAGTGAGGATCGTTTTGAGTGTCGTTGGCTCGAGGTTTTGTGCCTCGTCAACCACTACGAATTGTTGTTGCAGTGATCTACCTCGCAAGAAAGTGACCGACTCGAGCGTGAGTTGTCCGCGATCGGTGAGGTCATCTATAAGTCCAACTGCATCGCGACTTGAGCGTTGATCGGTGAGTGCAACGATCGCATCGTGAATTGCTGCCATCCATGGATCGAGTTTTTCATTGAGATCACCTGGCAAGAAGCCAACATCGGCACGACCAACAGGCACGAGCGGGCGATACACCGCGAGTCGTTCGTAGCGACGTGACTCGACAACTTGTTCGAGACCTGCTGCGATTGCCATGACGGTCTTACCCGTGCCGGCTCGACCGTCGAGTGCAATCACGGTGACTTCGGGGTCGAGCAATAACTCGAGTGAGAATCGCTGTTCTTTACTGCGAGCCCGAAGACCCCATGCCTCCGGCGCATTATGGGCGAGGACTTTGAGCTCATTGTTGACGCAACGAGTGAGTGCAGATTGCGACCCGCTACGAACCACTGCGAAATTGTTTTCGACAAACGGCCCGGGGGTGTTGAGCGATGAAACTTCGATACCCCCGCTGCCATAGAGCGAGTCGATGTTTTCAACGCTGGTGTCAATAGTGACCCAGCCCATTGGTCGAGTCGATTGGCCGGCACCAACTGGCTGATGCTCCTCAGCTTGAAGCCCCAAATGGGCAGCCTTAATACGAAGGGCTGCGTCGTTCGAGATCATGCGAGTTGGCGCAACCCTGGCCTGGCCAAGGGCAGCACCGATGATGCGATTATCGGGGATTTCAGGGTCTAAACCATGCTCAATCAGGAGGTGGCGTTGAATCCCATTGACCTCAATCTGCACAGTTCCGTAGTCGGGTTCGTCATGGACGCGCATTGGCTCAGCAAGTGAGCCACCTGCTTTTTTGCGCAAGTCTTCGATGGTGCGAAGTGCGGTGCGTGCAGATCGACCGACGTCGTCCATGCGAGTTTTTAGTCCATCTAACTCTTCAACAACAGTGAGTGGAATCACAACATCGCATCCAACGAAGTTGAGCATGCTCATTGGATCTGCAACAAGAACGGAAGTGTCAAGCACAACTCGAGTGGCTCGCGAAGTTGCAGCATCGGACGAGAACAGACGGCGATCGGTCTCGCCAAGAGCAAGATTCTGATCAGAGTGTGAGTCGTGTGTAAGCAACGTTGCTCATTGTGCTGTGTCAACTCGAGTGGATGGTGGATACTCGCTTCTCGGATCTTGTCGGAACCCGTTGTGGATGTGGGGTTCAAAGTTGTTATCAAAAATTAAACTTGCAAGATTTATCTCGAGGGGACTTTTGAGAACTTTTTCGTAATTTCGAGAAATTTTGGCTGTTTTCGGGATTTTTTTTGAAATATTTTTAAATTATTTTTCTGGTCAGATTTTTCTGAAAATTTGAGGGGTCAGCACTGGTTTTGGGATGAAGTTTTCCTGATCGTCTGTGCTGGTAACGAGATCATTGTTGCTACGTGTTGCAGATGAAATATTGCCAGTGAAAGCAAGATTTTCTCAAATTGGAGGGTTAGCAAACCCAATACCCATAAGGGTTACCTCATGTTTGGGAGAAATGCACCGTCGGGACAGTTGGCGTTGCTAGGAGGGCTGACAGTGGGGTGCGGATCGAAAAATTGTGTCTGAACGTCGACAAATTTTTGTAGCGCGAACAAAATTTTTGGCGATGCAGATTTTTGGGTTTCACTTTCAAAAACTGGACGCAAAACCATTCAATACTTGCAATTTGTCTGCAGACCTACTCAAATATATGACGAAGCGGTATTCCGAAACCGAGAAAGCAAGGTAAGCAATGACAAAAGCAGAGCTCATAGATG